>JAMWCW010000004.1 GCA_023819145.1 Candidatus Omnitrophota bacterium | reverse complement strand
TGGCAGTTGGTAACCCGAGAAGTTGATAAGGAAACTGCTAAGAGAAAATTGTTAGATTTAATTAAAAATGAATCAAAATTAGAACAGATAGACATTGCTCTTGATTTATTTACCCAATATTATGCCTCTCCACGGGCAGATACAGAACAACCTGTTTTATGCCAAAGCGGTATAGGTTTTTATGATCCGGTATTGTTCCTTGATACCTCAAGCCAGTTTTTTCCACATTAAATTTCTCCCAAATTTTTCTAACTAATAAATTTCCTTGTTTTTTCTCTTGCTTAGATATATAATTTTGTAACAAAAAGTTATTATATTTAACCATTTAACTATTTAACCAGTCAACCGCTTATTTCGGGGCGTGGCGCAGTTTGGATTAGCGCGCTTGAATGGGGTTCAAGAGGTCGACGGTTCGAATCCGTCCGCCCCGATTTATTTAAGTGAGTTAAAATGGCTTTGACGGCATTAGATATTTATAAATTACTTCCTAAAACAAACTGCAAGAAATGCGGTTCTCCTACCTGTCTTGCCTTCGCCATGCGTTTGTTAACCAAGAAAGGCTCAATTGAGGAATGCCCTTATGTTTCTGAAGAGACCAAAAGAATCCTTTCGCAAGCCACAGAACCTCCAATAAGAACTATAACCGTGGGTAGGGACAATAGAAAGATAGAATTAGGAGGGGAAACAGTGCTCTTTCGTCATGAAAAGACTTTTTATCACCCCCCAGCAGTTGCTATTTCTTTAAAGGATAATTTATCGGACAAAGAATTAGAAAATAATTTATCTAAAATTAATTCTCTTTGTTTTGAAAGAGTAGGACAGGAATTAAAATTGGACATGCTTGCTCTTTGTCAAACTTTGGAAAATAAAGATAGTTTTTTGAAACTGGTAGAGAAGGCTTCTCAAAAAAGTTCCTTAGGAATTATTCTTATAACTAGTGATAAATTGGCTTTAAAAGAATCAATAAAAATAGCTAAGGATTTAAGACCAATTGTTTATTGGACTAAAAAAACAAATTCCGATGAACTTATAGACTTGGTTAAAGAAGATTCACTTCCCATCGTGATTAGTGGGGGGTCTTTAGAAAAAACTCTTTCTTTGGCAGAAGAAGTGGTTAACAAAGGTTATAGGGAATTGATTCTTAATGCCACTGCTGAGAATATTGGGAAGACCTTGCAGAATCTAACCATTTTAAGAAGATTAGCAATTTTAAAGAATTTCCGCCCCGCAGGATTTCCTCTTATTTGTTTTGCTCAAAACAAAGATAATAAGCTAAGTACCCTTGAAGCAGGAACATATATTTCCAAATATGCAAGTATTGTGGTTGTAGATTTTGTGGATTTTGAAACCCATTTGGCCCTTCTTACTTTGAGACAGAATATTTTTACTGACCCCCAGAAACCGGTTACTGTCGAACCAAAACTATATGGAATTGGTTCACCCAATATTAACTCTCCGCTTTTAGTAACCACAAATTTCTCTTTGACTTTCTATACGGTTGCCCCGGAAATAGAAAATTCTAAGATTCCCTCTCATCTTTTAGTAGTGGATACTGAGGGGATGTCGGTTTTAACTGCTTGGGCTGCAGAAAAATTTACTGCAGAAGCAATTACTCAAGCGTTGAAAAGATTGGAATTAGAGAGAATGCTTTCTCATCGAAAGATTATTATTCCCGGTTATGTGGCAGTTTTAAGTGGAAAACTGGAAGAAGAGTCTGGTTGGCAGGTAGTAGTTGGCCCAAAAGAAGCCTCGGGAATCCCCAAGTTTCTAAAGCAATTGTATAGTTAGCTATTGATTTGTATTTAAGGAAAACCGTTTTCTGTCAAACTTGACTGTTTAACAACAAAGCGGATAAGCGGTGGACGATAAGGTAATGGAATCCTATAGAGTTACTTTCTCTCCTTATAATAAAACAGTAGAAATTTCTAAAGCCACAGATTTACTCTCAGCAGCTCTAAAAGCAGGAATTAAGATTTTTAATTCCTGCGGTGGAGAGGGTGTTTGCGGTCGGTGCAAGGTGATTATTAAAAAAGGAGAATACAACACTGAGTTTAGTGGGAGAATAAGCAGTGAAGAAAGGAAATTGGGTTATGCCCTTGCCTGTAGAACTACCCCTAACTCAGATTTAATTGTAGAAGTTCCCCCGGAATCACGTATCGAAGAAATAGAAATTCTTACTGCGGAATTAAAAGCGGAGCGTTTGGTTGGTCTATATACCCCTCCTGAAGAGATAGAAAAAGTTCCCTCTGTAGGAAGAAGAATTTTTACTCACAGTCCCCTTGCAACAAAAATTTATCTCGAACTTCCTCCTCCCACACTTCAGGACAATATTAGTGATTTGGAAAGACTTTATCGCGAATTGCGCAAAAATCGTGAAATTCCTATAATGCAAACAGGTCTTGCAAATTTGCGAAATCTGGGGAAAATTTTGCGTGAAAGCAATTGGAGAATTACGGCAATCTTAGGAAACCGCAATCGCACTACAGAAATAGTAATTATTGAACCTGGCGATACTACAAGAATAAATTTTGGGATTGCTTTAGATGTAGGGACTACGACGGTAGTAGCTTATTTAGTAGACCTTAATACTCAGGAAGTTTTGGGAGCCAAGGCTTCTTACAATCGTCAGATAGACTTTGGTGAGGATGTGATTTCACGTATTATTGTAGCTGAATCGTCTCACGGACTGGAAAAATTGCACCATGCAGTAGTGGATACAATAAATGATTTGATTCAAAAGTTAGCACAAGACCACGGCATTAGTCTCAATGATATCTATGCAGTAACTGTGGCGGGTAATACTACAATGATTCATCTTTTGCTTAAAGTTGACCCCATATGGATTAGGAGAGAACCCTATGTTCCTACTGCCAATTTTATTCCGGTAATTAGAGCGGTAGAAGTAGGAATTAAGATTCATCCTCGAGCCTTACTTTCTTGTATTCCGGCTGTTTCCAGTTATGTCGGCGGAGACATAACGGCGGGAGTGATTGCTTCCGGAATGCATAAGAATAAAGAAATTTCTATGTTTATAGATTTGGGAACAAATGGAGAGATTGTTTTGGGAAATCATGATTGGTTAGTGTGCTGTTCTACTTCTGCGGGGCCATGTTTTGAAGGGGGAGGGGTCAAATGGGGAATAAGGGCAATGAAAGGAGCAATTCAGAGGATAGAAATTCGCAAGGATAATAAAGTTAAAATTTCTACTATTGGTGATACAAAGCCAAAAGGAATTTGTGGGTCAGGGATAATCGATGTTGTGGGTGAGCTTTTAAGAAATGGGTTAATTGAACGTTCTGGAAAAATTAAATTAAATGGAGACAAGCGTATAGTTACAGGAGAAGAGATAGAGTTTATCATCGTCTATAAGGACGAAACCGCAGTTTCCCAAGATATAACTATTACTGAATCAGATATAAAGAATGTAATTCACTCTAAAGGCGCCATATATACGGGAGCAGAAGTTCTGCTAAAACATACTGGGCTTTCTTTTGAAGATGTAAAATACTTTTTCATCTCCGGAGGATTGGGGACATATCTGGATATAGAAAAAGCAGTAATGATTGGATTATTGCCTGATTTGCCTCGTGAAAGATTTATCTTTTTGGGTAATTCTTCTCTTACGGGTGCAAAGATTTGTTTACTTTCTCAGGAAGCTTATGAAGAGATAGAAAGTATTGCCAGGAAAATGACCTATATTGATTTAAGCACCAACGCCGAATTTATGAACAATTATAGCGCCTCTTTGTTCTTACCGCATACAGACATAGATAAGTTTCCATCAATTAAGAAGATTCTTTCAAAACAAATAACTAAGTTATGAGTTTAAGGATTGCTTTTTCTGGAAAAGGTGGTTCAGGTAAGACAACGTTGGCTGCATTAACTATAAAATTCTTTATTGAAAGAAAATTGACTCCTATTTTGGCTGTAGATGCCGATCCAAATTCCAACTTAAATATTGCTTTGGACTTGGAACTTACAGAAACAATTGCTGATGTAAGAGAGGAAGTATTAGAAAATAAAACCGATACGAGGGAAACAAAGAATGAGTTTGTTTTTCGAAGGATAAATGAAATTTTGGTAGAATCTGATAAAGTTGATTTACTGGCTATGGGACGTCCCGAGGGGCCGGGATGCTATTGTGCAATAAATCATCTTTTGAGAGAATACTTGAGTAAAATTTCGCGCAATTATAAAGTTGTGGTCATAGATACCGAAGCAGGAATGGAACATTTAAGTAGGAGGACTACCGACGATTTAGATATTTTATTTATCGTTGCAACAATTGATCCTGTTTCCCTTACTGCTTCCTTTCGTATTCAAGATATTACCCAAAAGTTAAAATTAAAAATAAAAAATAAATATCTTATCTTAAATCGTTTCAATTCAGCATCTCCTGCATTTGAAAAATTTGAAAAAGAGAGTTTAAATCTTTTGGGGACAATTCCTGAAGATGAAGAATTAAATTCTTGTTGGAAAGAAGGAGGGTCAATAATAAAGATAGAAAATTCAATTGCCTTTCAGAAATTAAGTGAGCTCTTATTTAAGTTTATTTGATTTGTTCTTCTAAAATTTTTCTTCGTAGAATATTGCCCATATGATAAAATAAATTTAGGTAATTTATAGAATAAGGGAGTGGTTATGGAAAAGGTAGTAGAGAAATGGTCGGGGAGAGTAAATGAGATAGTTATTGGAGCAACTTCCCAAGAAAGAGGGACAAGAAAGAATGTTATAAAGGTCGGAGGAGAAAATACTTTACCCTTCTTACATTTCGAAGGAGAAATCATTAACCCGCCAGTAGTAGCGATGGAAGTTTGGGATACCGAACCCGAGAATTGGGTTGAATCTCTTAAAGAAGAATTTAAGGGTGTCATTAAAAACCCTGTCGATTGGGCAAAAAAAGCAGTAGAGGAATTTGGCGTAGATTTGCTTTGTTTGAGGTTATTTAGTACTCATCCTGACGGAAAGGATGTTTCTCCTCAAGAAGCAGAAAGAACTGTGGAAAAAGTATTTAAAAATATAGAAGTTCCTTTAATTATCACGGGAAGCGGTGCTATTCAGAAAGACGGCGATGTTCTTTTGAGAGTTTCAGAGATAGTAAAAGGAGAAAATTGTCTTTTGGGTATTGCAGTGCAGGAGAATTATAAAATAATCGGAGCTGCCTGTATAAGCGGAGGGCATTCTTTAATCGCAGAGACCCCTATCGATGTTAATTTGGCAAAGCAATTAAATATCCTACTTGCGGATATAGGTTTTTCTTCCCGGAGGATTGTTATACACCATTCAACCGGAGGCTTAGGATATGGTCTTGAATATACCTATTCAGTTATGGAAAGAACAAGACTTGCTTGTTTAAATGGAGATAAAATGCTTTCTCAACCAATGATTAATTTCGTGGGGCAGGAAGCATGGCGGGCTAAAGAAGCAAGAATATCTGAGATAGAAGTTCCTTTATGGGGAAAGCAGAAAGAAAGGGCGGTTCTCTGGGAGGCAGCTACAGCCATTGCTTTTCTAAATGCTGGAGCAGATATTTTAGTAATGAATCATCCGAAGGCGATCAGTTTGGTAAAAGAGACCATCAGGGGATTGATGGCTCATTAAATTTGAAATTCGGATATCGAAATTCCCGCCTATAGCAGACAGGCGAAACAGTTTTATGACAAGTCCTATACGATGATAAACGAAACCAGGAATATCTTTTTTTTGAATTTTTGATTTTTGTATTTTGAATCTATTTGGGGTTGAAAGGGTTGAGTTTAGAATTCGAAATAAACTGGGGATTTGTTTCGGATTTTGGATTTCGTGTTTCGGATTTACAGAATTACACGGAGGTATGAGGTGTTTATCATTGGAGAGCGCATTAATGGGATGTTTAAAGATGTTGCGCAGGCAATTGAAAAGAGAAATAAAAAATTTATTCAAGAATTAGCCTTGAAACAGATAGAAAAAGGAGCAAACGCTTTAGATGTCAATGTTGGGACAGCCGTTGATGAAGCTGTTTCTGCCATGGAATGGTTGGTAAGGGTTATTACGGAGGTAACCGATGTCTCTCTGGCAATAGATACAACGAAATCGGCTGTAATGGAAAAAGGACTGCAATTTTGCAAGTCCAAGCCGATAATTAATTCCACATCTGCAGATGAGGAAAAGTTAAGTATCTCAATTTCTCTTGCCAAGAAATACAATGCTTCTTTAATTGGGCTTACGATATCCAAAAAAGGGATACCTTCTGATGCGAATATGCGTTTAGAACTGGCATTGAATATTCTCAATAAATGGCAAGAAGAAGGATTGGATTTAGAGGATTTGTATATCGATGCGGTGGTTCTTCCTGTGAATGTTGCTCAGATGCAGTGTCCAGAGGTTTTAGAGACCATTCGCCAGATAAAACTGTTATCTCAGCCTTCCCCGAAAACAATTTTGGGTTTAAGTAATGTTTCTCAAGGGACAAAATACCGTTCTTTAATAAATCGTATTTATTTGGCAATGGCATTAAGTTGTGGGCTGGATGCTGCCATCCTTGATCCCTTGGATAGTGAGTTAAGGGATGTAATACGCACTGCAGAGATACTTTTGAACAAAAAAATCTATTGCGATTCCTATCTAAAGTAATAATTGGTTAATTAGTTAAAAGGTTAAATGGAGGAGAAAATGGATAAAAAAAAGATGACTATTCCTGATATTATGCAGATGAAAATAAAAAAAAATAAAATTACCATGCTTACTGCCTATGATTTTCCCTTGGCTTCTTTTATTGACAGAGCAGGAATAGACATAATCTTGGTAGGCGATTCTTTAGGGATGGTTGTTTTGGGCTACGAAAGTACTATTCCCGTGACGATGGAAGAGATGCTTCATCACGCAAAGGCAGTAAGAAGGGCAGTAAAATATGCTTTGTTAGTAGGAGATATGCCGTACATGTCTTTTCATAAAAGTAAGGAAGAAGCAATTTACAATGCTGGAAGATTTATTAAGGAAGCAGGTTGTGATGCAGTGAAATTAGAGTATTATCCAGGGGTGATTGAAATAACTAAGGCAATTGTTTCTGCAGGGATTCCGGTTATGGGGCATATTGGACTAACTCCACAAACTGCTGTGCAATTGGGAGGTTTTAAAGTTCAGGGAAAAGATGCAGAAACAGCGCGTGCCTTGAAGGAAACTGCGATTAGTTTTGAGAAAGCAGGCTGTTTTAGTATTGTTTTGGAATGCATTCCTGACAGCGTTGCTAAAATTATTACTGAGGAACTAAAAATTCCTACCATAGGTATTGGAGCGGGTTCTTATTGCGATGGTCAGGTTTTAGTTACTCACGATATGCTTGGTTTGTTTGAGAGATTCTTGCCAAAGTTTGCTAAACAATATATCAACCTTGGTTCTAAAATTATAGATGCTGTTAAAAATTTTAAAGAGGAAGTAGAAAAAGGAATTTTCCCTGGAAAAGAACACTCTTTCTCTATGCCTCTTGAAGAGTTTAAGAAAATAAAATAGTTTAAATTGCTAAATTTACTGTTAACTGTAAACATTAGACTGTAAACTTTTATATGAAGGTTGTCCCTGCCATTCTGACTGATGACCCAAAAGATTTAGAGATAAAGATTCGTCAAGCTGAATCGTTTAGTGATATTGCTCAGATTGATATAATGGACGGTAAATTTGTGCCTTCAAGGAGTGTTACTGCAGACGCTTTAGCAAGTATAAAGACAGGACTTTTTTTAGAAGTCCATCTCATGGTTGATTATCCCCTAAAAGAGATTATCCCTTTTAAAAAAGCAGGTGTAAAGAGGATTATCTTCCATTACGAAGCAAAGGACGATTCTCAACAAGTGATAAGAAGCATTCGGAAGGAGAAGATAGAAGTAGGGTTGGCAATTAATCCTGAAACCGATTTAGTAAAGATAGAAAATCTTTTGGATAAAATAGATATATTGCTTATCATGGCAGTTAATCCTGGTTTTTACGGAAGTAAATTCATCCCAGAAGTTTTGAAAAAGTCTTACTTACTTCATTCAAGAAAGAGAAGTTATTATATCGGTTTAGATGGCGGAATTAAGGTTGATAATATTAGGATAGTAAAATCTGCAGGTGTAGATATAGCTTATGTAGGGAGCGGGATATTTGGTTCCGGTGTGCCTAAAGATAATTTTCTTCTTTTACTTGAAGAAATAAAAGATGTATAATATATAAGAGATTAAGCTGGTTTTAAACATATAATAAGGGAAGGAGGTGAATAATGTGGACCACACTTGAGTCAAGAATAGATAACCTTTTAAAGGTTATTGATACTCAAGGTGGGGACAGGGCAAAGTTAGATTTTTCTCTGCGTACAGAATTGCTCAAACTCAAGACTGAGATTGCGGGACTGGAATTGCCTTCGGAGGTAATCAATTTTATTGCCGAGAAAGTGGATTCTAATGTGCGGGTTTTAGAGGAAACCTCTACGGATTTAATTGCCTACGCCGTGACTCGTAGAAAACCCATTGATCTTAGTCTTGCCCAGAGATTTTTTGCTAGGCGAAAAAAGAAGAACAGAAACCGTCAAAGAGTTTGAGTAATATTAGTTGCCTTATTATTGAATTTTAAGGAAGGGGTAATTTTTTGTTTTTATGATAGAAGAAAAAATTTATAAAGATTATTTGTTGGCACTTAAAGAAAGAAATAAACACCACATAGAATTTTTAAGCTTTGTTCGTTCAGAGCTTAAGAATTTTGCTATTCAATTAAGAAAAGATAAACTTAGTGATGAGGAAACGCTTTCGGTACTTAGCAAGCAGAAAAAAAGATTAGAAGAGGCGAAAGAAAGCATCGCTAACTCAGGGCGCCAAGAGCTTATTGATAAGGTAGATGAAGAATTAGTAATTCTTAAAACATACCTTCCCCTGCCTTTAAGTGATGAGGAATTGTCAGCGATTGTAAAAAGAAAGATTTTAGAAACCCAGGCGACCTCTTTAAAAGATATGGGTAAGGTGATGAAAGAGGTTTTGGCGGAAGTAGGAGTAAGAGCAGATTCCAAGAAAGTAAGTGCATTGGTTAAGGAAAGTCTTTCCTCGCATTAGTAAATAGCTATACCATACCTCTAATTATTTTAGATTTGTTTTGTCCCATGACATGTAATTATAGTTACCTATTTTATATATATTGAGTTAAGTCTTAAAAACTTTTATCATCTACAAATACAGAATTATATTTTATGGAAAGAATCGTATCGATGGGTAGAGTTATTTTTCTGTGTATTTTGTTATTTCTTTTTATTCCCAATTTAACATTTTCGTATCTTCCAAGAGAAGAAACAGATGATTTATCGCTGAATACGGCAATTAATCATTCTGAAGGATGTCAGTTTCCTCTACTATATGATTATATCTTACAAGATGTTTCTCTTATACAGGATGAAGAACATACTTTTTCTCCTTCCTCTTATAGGAATTTTCCCGGTTCAGAGGTAACGCGATATTTATGGTTTGAGGAATTGAAGTTGCTTGTTCCCTATGCTACTCCAGATGAAATCCTTGCACTTACTCAAGGAATATCCGCGGGTGATTCTTTTTGGCCGGAGTATGATGAGGAGTATTTGTATGCACGCATTTTTAGTCCGCTATTTCATTGCAGACCCCTAAGTAAGATACTTAGTGATAAAAATGCATCTTTAGAAGAGATAGTTATAATTCAAGCTATTGCCCTGGATATTGCAGGGTATGAAACAAATTTGGTCGTGGTTCCTATAATGACGCAACAAGGATTCCGACAGTTAATTTTCATTGCCTATAAAAAGCCCGATGAACAAAAATGGCAGGTTATGGAAAATCCCACATTGAGGAAATTAGAATATTCTTTTGAGCCTCATGAGAAGATAGAAGATTTGGCAAGAGATATGAGTCCTTTATTTGAGGCATATTGGTTACAGCCTGTCTTTAGACATGTTAGTGTTAGGGATTATCCAACAGTTCCTTCCATTGTCCTAAGTGATTCAGAGTTATTAGCAAACCTCAAGAACCAATTCTTGAAGTTATGCAGGCACTTTGGAATTGATGTAGAAGGGTTAGATTATGTTGATAGTAATGATATCCTGGGCTCGCTAATTACATTGTTTGAACCACTTATGCTTCCAGAATATGTGTTACAGTTGATAGGTCCGGGGTTAATCGTCTTTCGTAATTTGACTCAAGACTTACATAAATTCCCTGGAGGTAAATCCACCTATCGTAGTGGATTTAGAAATTTTTCTACAATTGTTGTTAACCATAATTTAGATGGATGTGTTCTTCTGCACGAAATTGCACATATTTGCCATCAATGTTTAGGGGTTAGAAATATATCCGCATTAGGTTTTAGAGCCGATAGTCAGTTCTTAGATAATTTTTATTATTCTGGGAAATATGACCTTAACCTGGAAACTTTTGCTGTTATGGTAGCTAATTATGTGCATAATCCCTTACGTCTAAGGTTACACATTATAGAAAGGATGGAAGCGGGAGATTTTATAGCGGTTTCAAACTACCTGATTATAAAAGACTATTTATTCTCTGGTGTTGAGTACGGTGATACTGATAAGAGCAGCATCTGGTGGACCAGAGAAAATGATATAAATTATATCTGGTATCGTCGGAATGGTATAGAACATTGCTTCTTACATCCCTGACACCCTGGGGTTGGTTTTAAAGAGCAGATTTTTAAGCCTGCCAGTATTTGATTAATGCTTTCTATATCGATTATTAGAGGTATTTTTGTTTGAAAAACATGATAAAATTTGATAAAATATCTAAAATTTGGATAAGGAGGAAAAAATGAAAAAAGGTATTCATCCGGAGTATAAAGAAACTACAATTACTTGCAGTTGTGGCGAAGTGATTCATACTCGGTCTACTAAACAAAACATCCGCATTGAAATCTGCAGTAAATGCCATCCCTTTTTTACGGGTAAACAGAAACTGGTTGATTCTGCAGGAAGAGTTGAGAGATTTCAGAAGAAATATGGTTCTTCGAACAAATGAACGCTGCAATTATCAAAAAATTCATTCAACTGGAAGAGAGATTTGTTGATATTGAAAAAGAATTAACCTTACCCGAGACGATAAATGATAAGATAAAATATCAAAACCTTTCTAAAGAGTTGAGTAAGCTTTCTTATACAATTGGTAGATTCCGTGAATATAAACGTATAAACGAAGAATTGAATAACTTGCAATCTGTTCTCAGAACCGATGATGCAGAGATTAAGGAAATTGCCGAGAAAGAATACAAAGAATTGGAAGGAAAAAAGATAAACTTAGAAGAGGAACTGGAAACTATTTTCTTAGAAGAAGAAGATCCTAATGCCGGTAGAGATATTATTGTAGAGATACGCGCAGGGACAGGGGGGAAGGAAGCATCGCTATTTGTCGCAGATTTATACAGGATGTATACCAAATTTGTCAGCCGTTGTGGCTTAAGATACGAGCATATAGACTCTCATCCTACTGAATTGGGTGGATTTAAAGAAATTATCTTTTCTGTACAGGGACAGAATGCATACAGTATGTTTAAATTTGAATCGGGTGTGCACCGTGTCCAACGAATTCCAGTTACAGAATCTTCAGGACGCATTCATACCTCAGCAGTTTCCGTGGTGGTGATGCCAGAACCGGAAGATGTAGAAGTAGAGATAGACCCTAAGGATATTCGCATCGATGTGTATCGTTCTTCAGGTCCGGGTGGACAATCTGTAAATACTACAGATTCCGCAGTAAGAATTACGCATTTACCTACTAATATTGTGGTTACCTGTCAAGATGAACGTTCACAGATAAAGAACAGAGCGAAAGCGATGCGTGTGCTTAAGGCAAGGCTTCTTGACTTTAAGATAAGAGAGAGGAAGGATAAAATAGACCAAACGCGAAAGAATTTTATTGGCACAGGGGATCGGAGTGAGAAGATAAGAACTTATAACTTTCCTCAACGAAGAGTCACTGACCACAGGATAAATTTTACTCTTTATAAACTAGAAGAAGTTCTCGAGGGTGACCTTATGGAATTGATTCAATCTTTACAAAAAGCAGAGAGAGAAGAGAAATTGAAGCATAGATTAGCGGATATATCATCAAACACAAGTGATAAAGATTTCATAAAATGACCGCAGTTATTACTCATAAAGATGATACAGTGTTAGAGTGTATAAACTGGGCTACAAAGTATTTAGATAGTAATGATGTAGAAAATCCTCGGCGTAATGCAGAGGAGATTTTTTCATTTATTTCCAAAAAAGACCGCCTGCAAATATATTTGGAAAGAGAATACAAATTAAAGGAAGATGTTAAAAAAGAGTTTTTGCATTTTATAAAAATACGGGCAAAAGAAAAATATCCTCTTCAGTATATTACTGGAAACACAGAGTTCTACGGCTTGAACTTTATAGTTTTTCCAGGGGTTTTTATTCCTCGTTGTGATACAGAAATACTCGTTGAGGCGGTAATAAAAATTGTTGAATTTTCTCAAAAAAGAATTTTAAGGTTATTAGACATCGGAACGGGATCAGGGTGTATTTCTATCTCTTTAGCAAAAAAAATATCTAATGTTTGGATAACCGCTACCGACATTTCCTTAGAGGCATTAGAGGTGGCAAAATCTAACGCTTTGTTTAATAATGTTTCTGAAAAAATTGAATTTATTCAGAGCGACATCTTTGATAATCTACGATTTTCTTATTCCTGTTACGACATTATTGTTTCCAATCCACCATATATCCCGACATCTGAAATCAACTGTTTGCAAGAAGAGGTAAAATTTGAACCTCGGATTGCTCTTGACGGTGGAGAGAACGGGCTTTTTTATATCAGAAAAATTATCAGCGAGTCACCTCATTATCTATCTCCCGATGGTATTTTGATTATGGAGATTGGTGCGGGACAGAAGAAAGAAGTAGAAAAGATATTTTCTCATTCTGAGTTTACCCAATTAGATTTTATTAAAGACCTTCGGGGAATAGAAAGAGTGGTTGTTTTATATCGAGGTAGAACAAATTCTATTAAGACCAATGGTCAAAACAATTAAATTTGCATATTATAAAGAGATTAACCGTTGGTAATCCAATAATATTGATTGTATTATGGATAAACTTATTATAGAAGGCGGTAAGCCCTTAGAAGGGACAGTAGCAATTAGCGGTGCAAAAAATTCCTGCTTGCCTATTATGGCCGCATCTCTTCTTACCGACGAACCTTGTAAAATTAGAAATGTACCTCCCTTACGGGACATTCATACAATGATTAGACTTTTAAGGGCATTAGGGATGAAAGCGGAGTGGGACAATTACACTGTTACAGTTGAACCACAGAATAAAAGGAAATACATTGCTCCCTATAGTTTAGTAAAGACAATGCGTGCTTCTATTTGTGTATTAGGTCCTTTATTGGCTAAACTCCATAAAGCAGAAGTTTCTATGCCCGGAGGTTGTGTTATTGGACACCGGCCTATCGATCTCCATCTGAAAGGGCTTTCTGCTTTAGGAAGTAAGATTAATATCGAACACGGTTATATCGTAGCCAGGGCAAAAAAAATTAAGGGAACACGGGTTTATTTAGGAGGACCTTTTGGTTCTTCGGTTTTGGGCACCGCGAATGTGATGATGGCAGCGGTTTTGGCAAAGGGGAAAACTTTAATAGAAAATGCTGCTTGCGAACCGGAAATTATTGACTTGGCAAACTTTCTACTTAAAATGGGAGCTAAAATAAAAGGCATAAATACCCCTATCATTGAAATAGAAGGAGTAGACGGTCTAAAGGGTGTTGATTATTCCGTTATTCCTGACCGAATCGAGACAGGTACTTATATGATTGCAGGGGCGATTACTGAAGGAGATATATGTATAAAATCTGCCTGTATTGAACATCTGGGAGCAGTAGTAGATAAATTGAGGGAAACAGGAATAGAGATAAATTGTTATGGTGATAGTATAAGAGTAAGAAGACGAAGAAAATTGAAACCAGTGGAGGTAACAACTTTACCCTATCCTGGTTTTCCTACCGATATGCAAGCCCAGATGATGGCTTTGATGACTGTAATCGATGGTATTTCGGTAATTACTGAGAAGATTTATCCGGATAGATTCATGCATGTAGCAGAATTAAATCGCATGGGAGCAGAAATTATGTTGGAAGGAGCTTCAGCTATTGTTAAGGGAGTTAAAAGATTAAGCGGAGCACCGGTGATGGCTTCTGATTTACGGGCTTCCGCCGCTTTAGTTCTTGCGGGACTTGTGGCAAAAGGTAAAACAGAAGTATCTCGTATTTACCATCTGGACCGTGGGTATGAAAATATGGAAAAAAAGTTGGTTAAGTTGGGCGCTAGGATTAAACGGGTGAAAGATTAATAATCATAAACAAGGGTTTCTGAATGAAAGGAGAGGAAAATGGCGTTAATAATTAAGATGGTAAGGTTTGGTACGAAGCACAAACCACATTATAAGATAGTAGTTGCCTGTCAGCAGAAAAGCAGAGATTCCGACTTTGTTGAACAACTGGGTATTTACAGTCCTAATTCCAATCCTGCTTTATTCAATATTGATCGCAGGCGCATGGACGTCTGGTTAAAAAAAGGTGCCAAACCAACGCAATCTGTGAAAAGTTTACTCAAGAAGGAAAAAGTTATTTAGTTGATTCTTTGTTTTTGCTTTGTTTATTTAAAATTGAGCTGATTATGGAAATAGACATTATTACCATTTTTCCCGAGATGTTTAATCCAGTTTTAGGAGAGTCAATGTTGAAAATTGCTCAGGAGAAGAATTTAGTCAAGATTAGGATTCACGATTTAAGAAGGTGGTCAAAAGATAAGCATAGAAAAGTAGACGATAGACCATTTGGCGGAGGGCCAGGGATGGTAATGAAGATAGAACCTATATATAATGCTTTAGAAGAATTAAAGAAAAGAGATTCAAAGACCATCTTACTTTCCCCACAAGGTACGATATTCAAGCAGAGAATAGCAGAGAGTTTTTCCAAAGAAAAACATCTCATCTTTATTTGTGGTCACTACGAAGGAGTAGATGAGCGAGTGAGGGCATATCTCATAGATGAGGAAATTTCGATAGGTGATTATGTTCTTACTTGCGGAGAGTTACCAGCAATGGTTGTTGTAGATGCGGTAGTTCGTTTGATTCCCGGTGTTTTAGGAAGCAGTGATTCTTTGAATGAAGAGAGTTTTTCTTCTGGTTTCCTTGAATATCCACAATATACTCGGCCAGCGAGTTTTAAAGGATGGAGAGTTCCTGCTATTCTTCTCTCTGGAGACCATAAAAAGATAGTAGAGTGGCGAAAAATGGAATCGATGAAGAGGACGCATGAAAAAAGACCCGATCTTTGGGACAAAAACAAAAAAGAGCTAAAAATATGATTGTAAACTAATTTTTTTTTGCTATAATCATAATCAAAAAAAGAGGTGATAAAATGGAAATAATAAATGATTTGACGAGGAGTTATGTAAAAAAAACAATCCCCGTTTTCAAAATTGGAGATACTGTAAGAGTTGAGGAAAAGATAGTTGAGCAAGATAAATCACGCATTCAGATATTTGAAGGGATAGTAATTGCTCGGAAAGGAAGTGGAATTTCTGAGACTTTTACGGTGCGGAAGATTACCTATGGAGTGGGAGTAGAAAAGACATATCCTTTACATTCTCCTTTTGTAGAAGGGATTAGTGTAATTAGGAAAGGAAGGGTTCGAAGAGTTAAGCTTTATTATTTGAGAGCGAAAATAGGGAAAGGGGCAAGGATAGAAGAGAAAGAAGGTCTTAAGGAAGATTTTGGTACGGATAATGTTCCTTTGGGAAAAGAATCTGCTGAGGAAAAAGAAATTTGAATTTATTGCTGGATTAGACGAAGCCGGACGCGGTCCTCTTGCTGGTCCTCTTGTAGTGGCAGCAGTTATTTTAAAGCCAGAACAGAGGAAGATTTATCTCTCGCATAAAATTGCAGATTCTAAATTGCTTACCCCTAAACAGCGTGCAGAAGCTTTCAAAGAGATAATTAAGAGCGCATGGATTGGGATTGGCATAGCAGAGGTTGGACTTATAGATAATACTAACATTTTTTATGCTACTCAATTTGCTGCCGATTCAGCTTTAATTAATTTAAGGAAAAAACCAGATTACGTTCTAACCGACGCAGGGATACAAATATCTTCAAATTATCCTTACACTTGCATTATTAAAGGAGAGTCGAAGAGTTTTTCCATCGCCTGTGCTTCGATTGTGGCTAAAGTAATTAGAGATAGAATAATGGAGGTTTACGACTTTTTTTTCCCACATTATGCATTTAAATTACACAAAGGATATGGAACACAATTACATTTTAATTTATTAAAAAAACATGGTCCATCTCCCCTTCATCGCCAAAGTTTTGCGCCCATCAGAGATTGGTTCAAAAGGTGAAAACTTAGCCGCAGGTTTTCTAAGGAAGAAAGGATTACAAATATTAGCAAGGAATTACCGCTTTAAGAGACAAGAAGTAGATATTATTGCCCAAGACAGGGATACAATCTGTTTTGTAGAAGTTAAAACCAGAACCAATAAAGAATTTGGTTTACCCGAAGAAGCGATTACCCTGAAAAAGAGAAAACATCTTATTAATCTTGCAGTTAATTATATAAAGAGATTTCAGTTAATAGGGTATAATGTTCGTTTTGATGTAGTCGCCATAAACTGGGATAAGAAGATTCCCCAAATCAACTATATAAAGAACGCTTTTCTTACAGATGACTTTTGGTCGGTTTGACGATTATACCTACAAAATAATATGCAGACACCGCGATTGAAACAGATTCGAGAGATTGCACGTCTTGCAGGAATAAGGGAAGACGAATTAGAGTTATTTGGAGAACATAAGGCTAAGATAAAACTGGATATTTTTCAACGCATCGCTTCTCGTCCGAATGGGAAACTTATTACTGTTACGACCATTACTCCCACTAAGTCTGGTGAAGGGAAAACCAGTACTGCTATTGGTCTAACACAGGCTTTAGGAAAGTTGAAAAAGAATGTAATTCTCTGTCTTCGTGAACCATCATTAGGACCAATGTTTGGAACAAAAGGGGGGGCAACCGGTAGTGGATTTTCACAAGTTTTACCTGCTGAAGATATAAACTTGCATTTTACTGGAGATATACACGCCGTAACCTCTGCACACAATCTTTTAGCTTCAATTATTGACAATCACATATACTTTGGGAATGATTTGGATATAGATTTAAATAAGGTTTTCTGGAGAAGAGCGATTGACATAAATGATAGACAACTTCGTTATATTCAATGTGGTTTAGGTGGTAAAGTACATGGTTTTGTGCATAATTCTGGTTTTGACATAAGCGCTTCTTCTGAAGTGATGGCAGTTTTATCTATGGCTTTGAGTGTAGAAGATTTAAAGAAGAGGCTTTCGCGTATTATTGTTGCCTATACGAAGAATGGTAAACCTGTTACTGCAGGAGTTCTTAGAGCAAGTGGGGCGATGGCGGTTTTACTTAGGGATGCTTTGAAGCCAAATCTGGTCCAGACCTGCGAAGGTCAGCCTGTTCTTATACACGGAGGTTGTTTTGCTAACATTGCTCATGGGAATAATTCTCTTATTGCCACAAAACTGGCTCTTAAGTTAGCGAACTATGTAATTACTGAAAGTGGTTTTGGAACAGATTTAGGTATGGAAAAATTCTTTAACATTGTTTGCCAAGAAGCTGATTTAAAGCCTGACTTAGCACTGTTGGTGGTTTCGGCAAAAGCTTTGAAAATTCAGGGAGGAAAGGATGAGAAAAAAGTAGGAGAAAAAAATCTTCGCTATCTAGAAGCGGGTTTTAAGAATCTTGACCATCATGTTGATAATGTTTTGAAATTTGGTGTTCCCGTGGTCGTGGCTATAAATCGTTTCCCTAAAGACTATACCGATGAACTCAATGCGATAAAACTTCATTGTGAGGCTAAAGGAATTAAGGCAGTTATTTCGGAAGTAGTGGCAAAGGGAGGAGAAGGAGGGAAGGAATTGGCAGAGGTTGTTTTGAGAACACTTCAGGTAAACCCTTCATTTTTTAAACCGTTGTATAAATTAGAATTGCCCTTGAAGAAAAAGATAGGGATAATTGCCACTGAAATATACGGAGCGAAAAATGTTGAATATTCTTCAGAAGCAGAAAAAGAGTTGGAACATTTAGAGCATTTAGGATTTGGTAATTTGCCCGTTAATATTGCCAAAACCCATCTTTCTCTCTCTGACAATCCGAAAATTAAAGGGGTTCCTACTGGTTGGAATTTAAGGATTAAAGAAGTAAAAATTTTTTCAGGGGCAGGCTTTGTTGTTCCGGTTGCAGGAGAGACTTTACTTATGCCCGGGCTCCCCAAAAACCCCTTGGCAGAGAAACTGGATATTACTAGCGAAGGCAAGATAATTGGAATATCATAGAGCTAATGTATCAAAAAATTATGCCACAAAATTGGCGGGTTCGCCGAGTATCGAGGCAGGTAGAGATTAAAAAGCAGAATGCATAGTTTAAAGATTCTTGTTTTGATATTTGTATTTTGAGGTTTTTTAAATGGTGTATCTTAATCAAAATCTTAAAAAATATCTTGATGATTTAGCAGATAAAAAACCTGCTCCGGGAGGAGGTTCAGCAGCAGCTTTGGTATCTGCGATGGGTAGTGCCCTCATAAGCATGGTTTGCAACTTTACCATCGGAAGAAAAAAATATAAAGAGATGGAAGAAGAGGTTAAGAAATTTTTTGAAGATAACGAATCTTTGCGTTTTCGGCTCATGGAACTTATTGATTTAGATATAACTGCTTATGAAAAAGTAAATCAAATTCGAAAGGCGGTTAAAGAAAATTCAAAAGAAAAAGACAGAATTATGTTCCGGGAGGCAATAAGAGAAGCAATAGCCGTTCCTTTAGAGGTATGCCAGTTGTCTATAAGGGTTTTAAAGATATGTAGGAGTTTAGTAGACATAACAAACATCAATTTGATAAGTGACCTTTATGCATCTGCAAGTCTACTTAAGGCAGGCTTTCAATCCGCCCTCGTGAATATTGAGATAAATCTAAATAACTTGAAAGATTGTAATTATATAGTTGAAATAAGGAAAATCATAGAGCCGCTGATTAAAGAAAACGAGACGATTTCCGAGTTAATTAAAGAGAGGGTTAAAGAAAAAATGTTCGAGAAAAACGGAGAATAATATAATGGCTAAATTATTGGAAGGGAAAATGCTGGCAGATAAGATTAAAGAAAGTTTAAAAAGAGAAATTGAAGCTTTGAATGATAATCTCATTTTGGCTTCTATTCAGGTAGGAGAAAATCCTTCTTCAGAAATCTATTTGAGGCAGCAGAGAAAAACGGCTGAGGATTTAGGAATAAAATATTGTCTCTTTAAATTAGACGAGAGAGTTCAAGAGGGTAAACTGATTCAGTTAGTTGAAGATTTGAATGAGGACAGGACAATAAAGGGGATAATCATCCAGATGCCTTTGCCCAGTCAAATTAATCGCCAGAGAGTTATAGAAAAAATAAATGTTTTAAAAGATATAGAAGGAATCCATCCGGAAAATTTAGGGTATATTTTTTTAGGTAAACCACGTTTTATACCTTGCACTGCAGAGTCAGTATTTGAATTAGTTAAATATACGGGTATAAATCTGTATGGTAGAGAGGTAGTTATAGTAGGACATAGTGAAATCGTCGGAAAGCCTTTAAGTTTACTTTTCTTGAATGAGTTTTCCACAGTTACAGTTTGTCATATTGGTACATCCGATGCGGGGCATTTAGAGGAGCATGTAAAAAGAGCAGAGATTTTAGTAGTAGCTGTAGGGAAGGCAGGTGTAATTAAAGGAGAGTGGATAAGAGAAGGAGCGATTGTTATTGATGTAGGGATAAATAAGGTAGGAGATAAGATTGTAGGAGATATAGAATTTGAAAAAGCAAAAGAAAAAGCAAGTTTTATTACTCCTGTTCCCGGAGGAGTAGGACCACTCACTGTTACCATGCTTATGCGCAATTTGGTAAAAGCACTAAAGATTTAGCATCAGGATATTTGATTTTAAGATGGCATTTAGAGATAAACTTGAACAAGGTGAATTCATCATTACTTCAGAAATCGCTCCCCCCAAGGGAACCGAAGTAAATAGGCTCTTAGAAGAGATAGAGGTTCTAAAAGATAGGGTTGATGCTATTAATGTTACCGATTTGCAATCTTCGGTGATGCGTCTTGGTTCATTAGGAATGTGTATCGTTCTTAAACAGAGAGGATTTGAGCCTATATTCCAATTAACCTGTAGGGACCGGAATCGACTTGCCCTACAATCAGATCTTTTAACTGCCTCTTTATTTGGGATAGAAAATATTCTTGCTTTAACTGGAGACCATCCCCACTTAGGCGACCATCCCCATGCAAAGCCAGTTTTTGACCTTGATTCGGTACATCTTCTGGAAGTGATTAATATCCTTAACGAAGGTAAAGATATGATGGGTAATTTTTTGGAAGGAAAACCAAATTTTCTTCCGGGAGCAGTGGTTAACCCCGGAGCTGACCCATTGGAGCCAGAGATCATTAAGATGGAGAAGAAAATTAAAGCAGGAGCCCAATTTTTTCAAACACAGGCAGTATTTGATATTGACTCTTTTGTTAGTTTTATTAGAAAAGTAGAACCTTTTAAAATTCCTATTTTAGCAGGCATTGTTTTATTAAAATCAGCAAAAATGGCGCGTTATATGAATGATAATGTAGCCGGAGTGAAGATTCCTGAAAAAATTATAAAAAGAATAGAAAGTACCCAAGATAAAGTATCCACTTCGATAGAGATAACTGTAGAAATTATTAGGGAAATAAAACCAATGTGTCAAGGGATTCACATTATGCCTATCGGCTGGAATAAAATCGTTCCTAAAATTCTTGATTATTTAGGATAATAAAAGGGGGATAAGATGTCTTTAGATGTTATTATTAATTTAGGTAAAAAGGGATTAGAAAAACTGTTAGCAGTTACCCAACAAGAGATAGAAAAGAATATAGAGAAATATGGAAAGAGAAAAGAAATTTCTTTTCCAGAAACTAATTACTATTTTCCTTTAGCTTACGCTCTGCTTAATATAGAAGTAAAAACATTAGATGATTTACTTACCGTCTTTGAAGAAGTCAAAAAATTGGATAAAAATCAACCTGCTAAAAATGGACTTTTTATTTCTTATTTAGATGGATTATTTAATAAAGGAATGGCTACTTTATTGTGTGAAGAAATAATCGCAGGAATTAAAACTCTTAATAAGGAACATCCTCAAGATGGTTTCTTGGGTTTTATTCCCGACCGCATACTTCGTTCTTTGGGAGTACAGCTTGTGGATGGGCGTATTGCGGGAGTTTCTGTAATCCTTGGTACTACTCCTAATAAGGATATAGCAGAAAATATAATTAGAGGATTTCAAACAAGATCCATCGTTAGTTTATTGGTAGGAAATATAGAAGGAAAAACTTTTAAAAAACAACTTGAAGAAAAAAAAGTAGAATTGGGTTTAGAAGAATATATTGTCAGCTTGGGGGAAGATTATTTATCAGCAATTTATGCGGTAAATTTCGCTATTAGGGCTCCGCTTATTTACGGGGGAATTAAACCTGGAGACTGGAAACAAATTATGGAATACATTAAAAATAGAGTTCCTGCCTTTGTGCTTCTTTTAGGACATATAGATGAAATTTTAGTAGCCACAGGGTTAGGGGTTATTGCTTTAGGAATACCGATTATTACCAATTTAGATGTTCCTCAAATAGGAAAACTCGAAACTACTTTACACGAAGCTTTAGTAACCGAAAGAGACTATAAGAAGATAGTAGAAAGCTGTATTTTAACACGGGGTATTAAAGTAAAAACTATTGCTATCAATATCCCTATTGCTTATGCTCCTGCTTTTGAAGGAGAAAGAGTAAGAAAAGAGAATCTCTATGTAGAATTTGGGGGAAGGAAAAGTTTGTCCTTTGAATATCTTGTTTCTCGTAAACTCAATGAAATAGAAGATGGAAAAATCGAAATCTTTGGTTCGGATATAGATTCCTTAAAAGATAAAATTATGCCCTTAGCGATAATTGTAGAGGTTTCTGGAAGAAAAATGGAAAAGGATTTTGAGCCCATTTTAGAACGTCAGATACATCGTTTTATAAACTATGCTCAAGGTATAATGCATATCGGGCAAAGAGATATGAATTGGATAAGAATATCACGCGAAGCATTTGATAAAGGTTTTCGCCTTAAGCATATAGGAGTAATTCTCCATGCAATGTTTCATCGAGAATACGGAGCGATCGTGGATAAGTTGCAAGTTAAAATTTATACAGAGTTAAAGAAAATAGAAAACTTACTTATAGGAGCGAAAAAGACATACGAAGAGCGAGATGCAAGAATTGGAGAAATGACCGATGAGAATGTAGACACATTTTATTCTTGTACACTTTGTCAAAGTTTTGCTCCCAATCATGTTTGTATTATTACTCCCCAGCGTTTAGGACTTTGTGGAGCCTATTCTTGGTTAGATGCAAAAGCTTCTTATGAAATTATGCCTTCTGGTCCAAATCAGCCCATTTTAAAAGGAGAAGTTATTGATTCTAAATTAGGCCAATGGGAAAATGTTAATGAATTTATTCATCAAAAATCAAATCGTACTGTGGAAAAGGTGAGTATGTATTCACTTATGGACTCACCACAAACCTCCTGTGGTTGTTTTGAGTGTATTGTGGCGGTTCTTCCTGAGACAAATGGCGTAATGATTGTAAACAGAGACTATACTGGGATGACTCCTTGTGGTATGACTTTTACTACTCTTGCTGGTTCTGTAGGCGGAGGAGTGCAGACGCCTGGTTTTTTAGGTGTGGGTAAGCTTTATATGGTGAGTAAAAAATTTATCTCTGCAGAAGGAGGTTTTTTAAGAATTGTCTGGATGCCCAAGGAATTGAAAGAAGAATTAAGAGAAAAATTAGAAAAAAGAGCAAAAGAAGAAAATACCCCTGACTTCTTAGATAAAATTGCCGATGAAACCGTGGCTACAAGTATGGAGGAACTTCTTCCTTTCTTGGAAAAAGTCAAACACCCTGCCTTGAAGATGCCCGCTCTTATATAACCAGAAATACATCCCTCCCCAAAAACTCTCCATTCCCCCCCCCCCAAAAAAAATTTTCCCACTTACGAAAAGGAAATATTTTGGTATAAAGTAAAAAAATCTCCCTACCTTGACAACTCTATGAAGTGCTGTTATACTTATTTTAGGACTATTAAAAACATTATACAAAGGAGGGGAGAATGAGATATTCAGGGATTTGTAGGTTGTTTTTAGTATCGGTTTTGCTTTTTGCAGTAGTTTTAGGTTGTAGTGAAATTGCAAGTATTGACGGTAACGCAGATTTTCTACGCAGGGCAAAAGACCCTGATTTGCGCGATGAAGATGCTTTATTTGCAGGCTTAACAGGTCCTATCGCCGGACGAAGAGTAGCGCTTGATAAAATCATTGAAAAGATAATTTCCTCAACCGGCCCTACCCAGCAAGACTTAGTTAGCCGTTTAGCCGAACAGTTAGATAATGATGATCTTAGTGATGATATTAGAGGAGAAATAATTTTCCGGGTAAGAGATATAATGCCTGCCTTAAGCGATGAATCCGCAAAAAGAACTCTGGCTTTAAAAGTTGCAGACCAGCTAAATAATAATAATCCCTCAATTCGTGTTCTTGCTATTGATGCTATTGCCTGGCGGATTATTCTTCACTTGAATGATGAGATTCTGAAATTGGATTTGACTTTAAAGCTAGTAACTCGCTTTAACGATGACAACCGAGTAGTTCGCGAAAAAGCGGTTGGAGACATCTCTATAATTATATATAATAATATATATCACGAATACTTAAACGCCTCCTCGCTTTACAAAGTAAGCGCCGCAATGGAAGTTGAAATACAGCGCATGAGGAGTGATAGCGAGAGGGATAGGGAGCTTTTAGAAGAAATCCAAAGGATGATTGATTATATATTATATTATTATTAAAGGATAGAAGATTAGCCGCATAAAAAAGAGCCCTACCCAGTGATCTGGTTATTTTAGACAACCATACTTTTGCTATAGGGGGGTAGCTTTAAGCTTAACCAAGGAACTAGCCGAGCATATTTAGTTTTGCATCTATACCTGAAAGTTTATATCATTCCTACCTTATTCAAAAAATCCTTGCTTAAAAACTATTCTTCTGGTATTATATTTTCACTATGCTTATAGGTATATTTTTGATTATCTGTGGTGTACTTATTGCCATTTATCCAAAACTTTTGTCGATAATCGTCGCTTTTTTGCTCATTTTCTTGGGAATTTTATTGGTTATGATTAGTTTACAATTTAAAAGAATCGGTTCCCAGAGAGATTTTTCTTTTTTGAGATTCTTTTTTAGATTGTAATTAGGGGGGAATAAATGAAAGTTATTAATATTGGTTTGTTGGGTTTAGGAACTGTAGGAGAAGGCGTAGCAAAAACGCTTTTAGAAAAGAAAAATTATTTGAAAAATAAATTAGGGTTTGAACTAAAATTAAAGAAGGTTTGTGAAATAGATAAAAAAAAGATTAGAAAATTACACCTTCCTTCAGCAATGGTTACTAAAGATGCCATAGATGTTCTTAATGATGCAGAGATAGATATAGTGGTGGAATTAATTGGGGGGATACATCCGGCAAAGGAATATATTCTTTCTGCTTTTAATAATAATAAACATGTAGTTACTGCCAATAAAGCTCTTTTAGCTGAAGAGGGAAAAGAAATTTTTTCTTTAGCTCATAAAAAAGGTTTAAGTTTAGGGTTTGAGGCAAGTGTTGGTGGAGGGATTCCCATAATTAAAGCAATCCGAGAGAGTCTTATTGGCAATCGAATCATTTCTATTTTAGGGATTCTCAATGGAACCTCAAATTTTATTCTTACAGAAATGTACGAAAAAGGTTTTGATTTTCGGTATGCCTTAAAACTTGCGCAGGATAAAGGTTATGCTGAGAGAAATCCCTATCTGGATATAGAAGGGATTGATTCAGCTCATAAACTCTTGATACTTACTTTATTAGGCTTTGGATACCATGTGAATATAAAGAAGATATATATAGAGGGTATTTCTAATATTTCTTATTTCGATATCCTTTATGCCAAAGAGATGGGTTATGTAATAAAGCTTTTAGCAGTGTCTAAATTAGAGAATCGGCTTCTTGAGATAAGGGTAAACCCAACGCTCATCCCAGAAAAACACCCTTTAGCTTCAGTCAGAGGGATCCATAATGCGGTATACGTTGATGGAGATATGGTAGGTGAGACTATATTTTATGGCGCTGGAGCGGGACAGATGCCTGCTGCCAGTTCGGTTATAAGTGATATCGTAGACTTAGCCAAGGGTATTGTTGCGGGTATTAGTTATAATCGTTTTAATCTATTTTACCCGCAGGGAATAAAAGGATTGCTTCCTCTTAAGGATGTAGAATCACGTTACTATATTCGTTTCATGGCTATTGATAGACCTGGGGTGCTTGCCAAGATTTCTGGTATATTAGGAAAAAAGAAAATTAGTATCGCTTCCGTTAATCAAAAAGAAAGAAGAAGGGCAAGAGTTGTACCGGTAGTTATTATTACCCACGAAGCAAAAGAGCAGAATCTGCGCACTGCCTTGGAGATGATTGAGAAACTTGCGGTGGTAAGAGACAAACCTGTGGCAATAAGAATTGAAGAGTTAAATCCATGAATATAGAAATAGAGTGGCCGGGGGTTATAAAATACTACAAAAAATATCTGCCTGTCTCCTCAAAAACTCCGGTTATCACCTTAAAAGAAGGAAATACGCCATTAGTTCCTTCAAGGTACATCGGTAAGTTATTAGGAAAAAGATTTCAGGTTTACTTTAAATGCGAAGGATTTAATCCCACTGGTTCTTTTAAGGACCGGGGGATGACTGTAGCTGTTTCTAAAGCATGTGAAGATAGAGCAGAAGCCATTATCTGTGCTTCTACAGGGAATACTTCTGCTTCTGCTGCCTGTTATGCCGCACGTGCGGGGATTAAGTGTTTTGTACTTGTTCCTTCCGGTTACATTGCGTTGGGTAAACTTTCTCAGGCTTTGGTCCACGGGGCAAAGGTTTTAGAGATAGAGGGTAACTTTGATGTATGTTTAGAAATAGTTCGTGAAATTACCCATAAATATCCCATAACTTTAGTAAATTCTCTAAACCCTTATCGTATAGAAGGACAGAAGACTGCCAGTTTTGAGATCTGTGATGTTTTAAAAGAAGCACCCGATTTTCACATTATTCCAGTAGGCAATGCAGGTAACATCACTGCTTATTGGAAAGGTTATAAAGAATACCATCAAAATAAAAAGATTAGAAAGCTTCCGCAGATGATTGGTTTTCAAGCAGAAGGAGCTGCTCCTATTGTTAGGGGCAAAGTGATAAAAAATCCTAAAACCATTGCTACCGCTATACGTATAGGCAATCCGGCGAGTTGGGAAAAGGCAGTAGAGGCAAAAGACGAATCAGGTGGTTTTATAGATATAGTTTCGGATAGCGAAATTCTTGAGGCATATAAACTTCTTGCCCAATACGAAGGCATTTTTGTTGAACCAGCTTCTGCAGCCTCTGTTGCAGGATTATTGAAACTCATAAAGAAAAGATATTTCCGTTCCCGGGATTTAAGATTTTCCAAATCAATAAAAAGAATAGTTTGTATCCTTACCGGTCACGGTCTAAAAGATCCTGATTTGGTAATGAGAACGGTTACCCCTCCAAGAAAGATTAATGCCGAATTCAAAAGAATAGTGACAGCATTAGGCTATTGACATAAAAGAGTTTTATGTGATAAACTAATTACACTGTAAAATTAATAACCCTCTTAACAAAAGGAGTCGAAGATGGAAGCATACTGTGTGAAGTGTAAGGCAAAGAAAGAAATGAAGGATGCCCAGAAGGTAACCTTAAAAAATGGGCGCAATGCTGTGAAAGGTAAATGTCCTGATTGTGGAACCACGCTTTTTAGAATCCAGAAATAAAAATTGCTTTTATAACCAGGAGGTGATTGAGAAATAAATTCATACGAAAAAGCAATTTTTATCGCTAAGTTATGTATAGCTAAAAAAGCAGACGATGTAAGAATTCTTGATATTCGGAAAATTTCTACAATTGCCGATTTTTTTGTTATTTGTTCAGGGGCTTCCTTAAAAAGAATGGAGGCCATTAGTGAGGCAGTGAAAGAAGAACTTCTTCTGCGGAGTTTTAAACCATGGCATCAAGAAGGCGCTTCTTCCACGTGGATTTTACTTGATTACGGCGATATCATCGTCCATATCTTTTATGAACCAACCAGAAAATTCTACGATTTAGACCGTCTCTGGGGCGAAGCCCCCACTATAGAATTCTGAATAATTTCTTATGAGTAGAATCTTATATCCAAAAATAAAATCCTGTTTGGAAAATTCCATAAAATACCGTTTCCCTCAATTAAAAGATTCCAAATTAAATATTGAGCTGTTTCTTTGCCACCAGTTAAGTCACGGTGACTTATATTCTAATATTATCTTTAAATTAACTAACTTATTGAAAGATGATATTCAAAACATAGGGAATAATATTCTGTTGGAGTTAGAGAGAGAGATTGAGAAGGATTCCTTTTTAAAGAATATAGTTAAGAAAATCGATTTTCGTCTTCCAGGATTTATTAATTTCTTTTTATCAGAAAAATATCTTTATAGAGAAGTCATCAATTGCCTTATTGAAGGTGATAAGTTTGGAAGTTCCGATTATGGTAAAGGTTCTTCTGTTCTAGTTGAATTTGTAAGTGCTAACCCTACCGGTCCCTTGAGCATAGCTCACGGAAGGCAGGCAGCTATCGGAGATGCTTTAGCAAATGTTCTCTCTTTTTTAGGATATAAGGTAGAGAGGGAATATTATATAAATGATGAAGGAATTCAGATGGATAATTTAGCCAAGTCCATCTGGGTAAGATTTCGGCAATTACTTGGAGAAGAAAAAGATTTCCCCATTGATGGTTATAAAGGAGATTACATATTTGAAATTGCCAAAAGAATTCCTTTGGATAGAGAAAGATTTAAAGAATGGGATATTGAAACCCGGGATTTTTTCATTCGCTTTGGTTGCGAGGAAATATTAAAAATAATAAGAGGAGATTTAGTAAATTTTGGGGTCAAATTTGATAACTGGGTAAGTCAATCTTTCTTAATAAAATCAGGGTGCGTTAAGGAAGTAATTGCATCGTTGGAAGAGAAAGGATTTATTTACCATAAAGAAGGTGCTTTTTGGCTTAAATCCACTCTTTTTGGTGATGATAAAGACAGAGTTGTTCGGAAATCAGACGGTAGTTTAACATATATTGCTTCAGACATTGCGTATCATAAAGATAAATATGAACGTGGATTCAATTGGCTCATTAATCTCTGGGGTCCGGACCACCATGGGTACATTTCTCGTTTACGAGCAGCGGTAAAAGCCTTGGGGTATGATGAGGAAAAATTAAAAATTCTTATTGTTCAATTGGCTAATCTTTATCGAAATGGGAAAGTCGTCCCTATGTCTACGCGTGCAGGGACCTTTATCACTCTGGAAGAAGTGGTAAAAGAAATAGGCAAAGATGTAGCGAGATTCTTCTTCTTAAGTCGTCGTTTGGATAGCCATTTAGATTTTGATATCGCTTTAGCCAAAAAAGATTCTGCAGAAAATCCCGTTTATTACCTTCAATATGCCCATGCCCGGATCAACAGTTTGAAAGAACATGCGCGCGAACGAGGAATAGAATTGGATAAAATCTTAAGTGATTCTAAGGTTATAGATTTGCTAATTTCTCATTTTCAAGAAGAGGAATTGAATATTATCCGTCTCATACATCAGTTTCATTATATAATTTTAGAAGTAGAACGTAATCTTGAGCCCAACATTCTTATAGTTTACCTTCAGATGTTGGCTAAAACTTTTCATCAGTACTATGCACGTTATCGAATTATTGATTCCGACATAGAGAAAAGTTATACTAGATTAATCATGGCTATGGCGGTAGGTGTTGTTATAGGAAATGGGCTAAAACTTCTGGGTATATCTTTGCCGGAGAAGATGTAAAATGTTTGATATGCTCAAGATATTTAAAGGTCAAGAAATTCACCAGGGAGAGTTTATTCGTTGCGTTAATAATTTAGGATACCGGCGGCGAGATGATGTGGACGAAGAAGGAGATTTTTGTTATCGTGGGGAAGTAGTGGAGATTTTTCCTGTTACATTCGAGTCTCCCGTAAAAATTGTATGGGATGAAAAGAAAATAGATTCTTTAAGAGGATTTAATATTGCTACGGGAGAATTATTTAGTTATTATGAAGTAATTATCATTCTCCCTTGCTCTGAAAAAGCCCATCACATAAAGACAGTTTATGAGAGGTTTGATGAAAATTTCCCTATCCAGAATTTTGTAGAGATAAAACCGGGTGACTATGTGGTGCATGTAATTTACGGAATTGGGATATACGAAGGCAGAAGAAAAATTCGTTTAGATAAGAATAGATTTCAGGATTGTCTTGTATTAAGATATAAAGATGGAGCTAAGCTTTATGTTCCTCAGCAGGATATGCATTTGATTCAAAAATACATTGGGTTTGAAGGCAGACCTCCACGTATGTATCGCTTGGGGGCTAAAGAATGGCAGAGAGTAAAGGAAAGGTCGCGTAAAGGAATATGGTCAAAAGCGCAAGAGTTATTGGAGATGCATGCTAAGAGGAAAATACTCACCGGTTTTTCTTTTTCACCGGATTCAGCGTGGCAGAAGGAATTGGAAAAAAGTTTTCCTTATAAGGAAACCCCTGATCAGATAAAGGCAACCTTAGAAGTTAAAAGAGACATGGAATCACCTTATCCTATGGATAGGCTCATCTGTGGTGATGTGGGGTATGGAAAGACTGAAGTTGCTTTACGTGCTGCTTTTAAGGCAGTTATGGATAATAAACAGGTTGCCATATTGGTTCCTACTACAATTCTGGCAGAACAACATTACCATACATTTAAAACTCGGATGCAACATTTTCCTGTTAATATAGAGATGCTTAGTAGGTTTCGCAGTGAAGAGCAGCAAAAGGAAATTGTAACAGCTCTCAATAAAGGGATTATAGATATTGTTATTGGGACGCATCGACTCCTTTCTCCCGACATAAAATTCAAAGACCTTGGTTTGGTAATTACTGATGAGGAACAGCGTTTTGGAGTAGAGCATAAGGAAAAATTGAAGAAATTAAGACTCCTTGTTGATGTGCTTACTCTAACCGCTACTCCTATTCCTCGCACACTCTACATGGCGCTTATGGGAACCAGGGATATGTCTGTAATCAACACCCCTCCTAAGGAGCGTATGCCTGTGGAGACACGCGTCTGCGAATATGATGAAGGTTTTATTCGTCGAGTTATTCTTAACGAGTTAGGGCGGAACGGTCAGGTATTCTTTGTGCATAATCGGGTAGAGGGCATAGAAAAAATTGCCCGAAGATTATCTCAAATTATTCCTGAGGCAAGTATTGGAGTTGCACATGGAAAATTACCTGAACGCATGCTGGAAAAAGTAATGTTAGATTTTATAGAGAAAAGATTTAATGTGCTCGTCTGCACAACTATTATTGAATCAGGTATAGATATACCTAATGTAAATACTATCTTAGTAAATCATGCTGATCATTTTGGTTTATCAGACCTTTACCAATTAAAAGGACGGGTGGGAAGGTTTAACGTAAAGGCATATGCCTACTTTCTCGTATCTAAAGGAGCAGTATTAGATTCTGAGGCAAAGAAGCGGTTATCGGCGATTGAAAAACATACAGAGTTAGGCTCTGGTTTTAAAATTGCCTTGGAAGACCTTCAAATAAGAGGTGCTGGAAACATCCTTGGGACACAACAGCATGGTTATATCTATCAAATAGGTTTTGACTTATACTGTCGTTTACTTCGAGAAGCAATAAATCGTCTCCAGACTTATAAGGAAGAATATGTGAATAGTAATGTTAAGAACCATCGCACTATAGTTCAACAATTGGTCTGAAATGAAAAATATTTTATTAACGATTATTATTGTAATTATTTTCTCGCAGATGGTTTGTGGCGGAGAAAACGAGTCAAGTCAGAATCGTATTGTAGCCATAATAAATGATGAATTAATTACTAAAAGTGAATTGGAGCACAAAAAAACTTTTCTAATCTATCAGATAAAGCAGAATAGAAAAGGGGATATAACCCAAGAAGAGGAAAAAGAATTGGAAAAAACCTTGCTCGATAGGCTTATCATAAACAAGCTTGTTAGGGAGAAAGCAAAGAAAGAAAATATTTCAGCGACGGAGGGGGAAATAAAAGAGATGCTGGATAATGTAAAGAAAAAATTTCCTACCGAAGAAGTGTTTCTTTCAGGCTTAAAAGAATCAGGTTTATCCATCGATGACTTGCGGGAGTCATTTGAGTATGAAATAATTTTGCAAAAACTATTTTTTAACAAAGTAAGGAATAAAATAGTAGTAACCCCTCAGGAGGTAGAGGAATTTTACAAAGAACATAGTGAAGAGTTTAGGGAGCCTGATAGAGTGAAACTTAAAAATATTTTTGTTTATAAACAGGGGCGCTCCTCTGAAGAGATTATGCAGAGGCTGGATGAAATCAGTATCCTACTTGAAGAAAATACGCCTTTTGAGGAAGTTGCCAGGAAATACTCCGAAGGAACTACTGCTTTTAAAGGTGGAATAATGGGAGAAATTAAGAGAGGAGAGCTCTCCCCACGGATAGAAGAGATTATTTTCTCTCTAAGAACTGGAGACATATCCCAATGGATTGAAACCGAGGGTGGATTCTATTTATTCAAGGTGGATGAGTATATACGTGGTAAAACATTGAATTTTGCCGATGTGCAGTTAGATATTAGAAATATGCTCTATAGACGTAAACTGGACGAAAGATTCAATAATTGGGTTGCTGAGTTGAAAGAGAAAGCATTTATCCAGATAAATGAATAGGATAACCATAGGTATAACTATGGGAGACCCCGCGGGAATTGGTCCGGAGGTTTTAATTAAGGCAGTAGACAAGTTGTCACTACAGAAATTACCTATTAATTTTCTGATTATTGGCGATAGATGTGTTCTGGAAAGATATTTACTTCTCTTTAAAATAAGGAATCTATTTTCAAGAAGTAATATAGTGTTAGTTGATTTAAATAACGTTCCCAAAAGTTTTAGACCGGGGTTCTGTAAACCTGAATATGGCAGGGCTGCGCTGGATTACATTGATGTAGCAATTCGTCTATTAAAGAAGAAAGAAATTTCTGCTTTAGTCACCGCTCCCGTGAGTAAAGAAATGATAAACAGGTCGGGGAAAAGGTTTGTTGGACATACTGAATATCTTAGTTCTTCTTTTAAAATAACAAATGTTATGATGATGTTGGCAAATAGATATCTGCGTGTAGTTCCTCTAACACGACACATTTCTTTAAAGGAGGTTAACCGTCTCATAAATTATTCTTATATTTTTAAAGGTATTAAAATTGTGGCAGAGTATATTAAAAAATATTTTTATCTTTCTTTGCCACGCATAGCGATATGTTCTCTTAATCCCCATGGCGGAGAAGGAGGGTTGTTGGGAGTGGAGGAGAAAAATATAATTATTCCTGCGGTTAAAAAAATTAATAAAGAGCATATAGCAAATATTTCTGGCCCATATTCTGCTGATGGTCTGTTCTCAAATTATAGAGATAATAAATACGATTGTATTATAGGTATGTATCATGACCAGGTAATGATTCCGGTGAAAATGGTTGATCCCCAACACACCGTGAATATAACTTTGGGACTTCCTTTTATTCGCACCTCTCCCGGACATGGAACCGCTTTTGATATTGCCGGAAAAGGTATTGCTTCTTTTCATTCTATGTATGAAGCAATAAAACTGACTTATCAGTTATCTCGCAATGCTCTCTCTTTCTGAATTAACCGAGATTTTCCATATTTATAATCTTTTTCCTAAGAAATTTTGGGGACAACATTTTTTAGTTGATAAGAATATCCAAAAAAAAATCATTTTAGTTTGTCAACTATCCAAGAGGGATACAGTTTTGGAAATTGGGCCGGGGCTAGGTGCTCTTACTGAAGAATTGTGTAGAAAAACGAGGTTTGTTTATGCAGTAGAAAAAGATGAAGCATTCTGTAAAATACTCAAAGAAAGACTTCGTTCTTTTAAGAATCTAGAATTAATAAACACCGATATTCTTAAATTTCCTTTTCCTCATCAAGAACATTCCTCTTATAAGAAGTTAAAGGTAATAGGCAATCTTCCTTATTATATATCTACCCCCATCATTTCTTATCTAATCGAGAATCATGAATACATCGATTCTATATATATCAGTTTACAAAAAGAACTTGCACAGAGAATAGTTGCTAGAGCTGGTGAGAAAAGTTATGGGTCCCTAACCGTATTTGTTAACTTCTATGCAAAACCAATCATCCTTTTTTCCATAAAAAGAAATTGTTTTTTTCCCCGGCCAGAAGTGGATTCCTGTTTTTTGAAAATAGAAATTATAAAAAAACCGAGAACAAAAAAAGATATAGAAAAAAAAATCTTTTCCATTGTTCGCTCTTCTTTCCAGAATAGGCGCAAAAAAATAATTAATGCTTTGTTAAAGAGTAAACTGGGTTATAAAAGAGAAGAATTAATGATTGCTCTTAGGAAAGCAAAAATAAATTCCCTAAGAAGACCTGAAACTTTGAGTATAGAAGATTTTATCGCTTTAGCTGAATGTTTGGATAGTTTTAAAAAACATTAATTATTATGCATTGATAATTTAAATAATTAAATGGTTTTTCTTTATTAGATGTAAAATTTTTTAAAGTATGGGAAGAGAAGTGTGTGTATTAATGGTTAATCCTTGGATTTATGATTTTGCTTGTTACGATTTATTTTCTAAGCCCATTGGGTTTCTAAAGATTGCGAGATTACTTTCAAATTTAGGTTTTAAAATTCGCTTTATTGATTGTCTTGACCGTTTTCATCCCCAGATGATAAACCGCATCACTGATAAAGGTATTTGTGGTATCGGAAAATATTATGCGGAGGAAGTAGAGAAACCATCTATATTTAAGGATATACCGAGAAAATATAAACGTTATGGAATGCCTCCTATTATTTTCAAAAAACTACTAAAGAAATTTAAAAAACCAGATATTATTTTAGTTACTTCGGGAATGACTTATTGGTATAAAGGAGTATTCGAAGTTTTAGAAATTTTAAAGAAAAATTATCCTAAGGTGCCCATTATTTTAGGAGGTATTTATGCTACCTTATGTTATCATCATGCTTTAGAATACAGCAGGGCAGATTTTGTTTTTAAAGGAGGAGACCTTAAAGAATTATTGATCTTGTTAGGAAAGATTCTTTCCAAAGATTTTACTTATGATATAAATTCTATTTATTTACCCCCTTATTATGAAATTTACTCCAAAAATGAATATATAGCTTTAAGAACTTCCTCTGGTTGTCCATTTAAATGCAGTTATTGTGGTTGGTATTTGTTGGAACCTAAGATTTATCAGCATAATCCTGAAGATATTTTTTCTGAAATTGTATACTTCCATCAGAAACTAAAGATAAAAAACTTCGCTTTTTATGACGATGCTCTTTTATATAAAGCTGATACACATATTAAAATTATTCTTAAGAAAATATTAGAATACCAACTCCCATTAAATTTCCATACTCCTAATGGTTTAAATGCCTGTTTTTTAGATGAAGAACTTGCCCATCTTATGAAAAAAACAAATTTTCTTCAGCCTCGTTTAGGACTAGAAAGCGTTTCTTTCAATAGACAGAGGTTAACCGGTGGGAAGGTAAATAAAAAAACGATTATTGAAGCAGTTAAACTCTTGAAAAAGGCAGGATACAGTTCTTCCGATATAGGAATATATCTCCTTATAGGACTTCCAGGACAACCATTTGAAGAAATAGAGGAGTCTATTTATTTTGCGCATTCTTTTAAAGCGAGGGTTTATCTTGAAGAGTATTCTCCTGTTCCCGGCACTTATGAATATAACCGTGCAAAATTAGATACAAACCTTGACCCTTTGTGGCATAATAATTCTGTTTTTCCGCTTTATAAGGGAGAGTATAATAAATTTCAAATGCTCAAAGAATTAAACCATAAGTTAAACAGAAAGTTTTGCAGAAAGGAGGTTTAGTATGTACAGGGTAGAATTAGAACATAGAGGAAACACATTTTTTATTGCCAAATCTAAGGACTATCTGTTCAATATTGATTTAAAGGGTAAAGGGATGACTCCTCCCGATGTATTTTTATCATCTTTAGCAGGTTGTATAGGGGTTTATTTTCAAAAATATTTAGAAAATGCCAAGTTGGATATCTCCCAATTCAAAATAACCGCAGAAGGTGAAATTCCTCGTGAACAACCTCTTTGCTTTAGAAATATCAAAATAAGTATTGATATTAAAGAAGGGCGTCTTGAAGATAAGAGAAAAAGTGCGATTATTGACTTTGTCAAAAACTGTCCTATTCACAATACACTTAAGAATTCACCTGAGATAGACATTGAGATTTTTTAATCAAGATAAGTATTCATTTATGAAAAATGCAGTTTATAAGCTACCTACTGATTTCATAGAACGAATGAGGTTAATCTTCCCCTCAATTAAATTTCCTAACTTGATGCATACCTTCACAGAGAAAAAGCCCACGACTTTTCGGATAAACTCTTTGAAAATTGATCCTCGGGAAGCGGTGGATAAGTTAAAAATGTTGGGTTTCAGAATAGAAAAGGTTTCTTGGTACGCCGAGGCTTTTATCTTGAAGAATGCAGGAAAGAAAGAACTCATGGAATCAGAACTTTATAAGGAAGGTTACATCTATATTCAAGGTCTCTCCAGTATGCTTCCGCCTTTGGTTTTAGCTCCTTTACCAGGAGAAATTGTATTGGATTTAACTTCTGCACCAGGAAGTAAAACTACTCAGATGGCAGTGTTAATGCATAATCAAGGTAGGATTGTTGCGGTAGAGCAGTCAAAAGAACGGTTTTTCAAATTGCTTAATAATCTGAAAGAACAAGGAGTTAATAATACTGAAGCTGTTTTATGTAGAGGGGAAAATATCTGGCTTAAGTATAAAGAACATTTTGATAAAGTGTTATTAGATGCACCTTGTTCTAGTGAGGGTCGTTTTGATACCACTAATCCCAGAACTTTTCTTTTCTGGAAGGAGAACAAAGTAAAAGAGATGGTACGCAAGCAAAAAAGACTCATTTTTTCTGCTGTTCAAAGTGCGAAGGTGGGAGGGAAGATTTTATATTCTACATGTACCTTCTCTCCAGAGGAGAATGAAGGAGTGATAAACTGGGTTTTACAAAGGTTTAAAGGAAAAATAATCACCCAAAAGATAAAACTTAATCTTCCACCGAACATTGTTCCTGGGCTAAGAAAATGGCAAGGAGTCGAATTTCTGCCTGAAATTCACCATTGTTCAAGAGTCCTCCCTACTCTAGAAATGGAAGGTTTTTTCCTTTGTTTATTGGAAAAAATAAATTCAACTCATACCCCTTGACAGTCTGGGTATTCTGTGTTATACTTATTATGGAAAGAATAAAAGGATTTTTAAAGATTAAAGGAGACAAAAATGTTTCCATACAGTCAATTACCTGTGAATGAATGGTTCGAATTCCTACGAGGATTTCGTGAATATGAAGCAAAATATACTCTGAAAGAAAAAGAAAATGTTCTTCTTGATGTATATTCTCTCTGGTTAAAGACTCACAATGAAAAGTTAAAAGAAAAAGTTATCAAGCTGGCAGAGGAGATTAAACAGGTAGACCCCAGTATCAAACTTGATGATTTAATCAAGAGTCTGGATAAAATTAAAGTTTAAGCGCTTAATTTATTCCAATTTTCTTGCAAACCCATCACCTCATTTGGTAAAATTTTATAATAATGAAAAACAAATTTTTGTTTCTTTTCCTCGCTTTTTTTACAAGTGCCTGTGCCACGCAATTTAATCCCTACACTGGAAAAGAAGAATTTATTTTTATGAGTGATGAAGAAGAAGTAAAGATAGGCAAAGCGCTTACAAAACAAGTAGAGGATAGATTTAAGATTTCTGAAGATTTATTACTGCAATCAAGAGTAAATGAAATTGGGCAAAGCCTCGTTCAGTCATCTGACCGTAAAAGCATCTTGTATTATTTTAAAGTATTAGATAAAGATGAAAAGAATGCTTTTGCTTTACCCGGAGGATACGTATATGTCTTTAGTGGTTTATTAGAAGAAGTGAGTAATGATGATGAACTTGCTTATATTTTAGCCCACGAAATATCCCATATTGTGGCAAGGCATTCCGTGGATTTATTAAAAAAGAATTTAGGTTTTAACATTCTAATGGTCTTAGCCAAAGCTGGTGCTCCAGATACCGAGACTATAAGGAGAACAAGCACCGCCTTAGATTTATTAATGCTTTCCTATTCCCGCGAAGATGAATTTATGGCAGATAGACTCGCAGTCCGTTTTATGCAGAAGGCAGGTTTTAATCCTGAAGGAGCTTTATCTTTTTTAGAAAAATTTAAAGAAATAAAAAAGAAGGAACCCATTCGACCTCTTTATGGTAGAACCCATCCTTATATTAATGAAAGGATTAGGGCAGTGCGTGAAGAAATTTACGGAAGGATTAGTTTCGAGGATTACCTGAATAAATAAGTAAAAAGTAAAGTTGAATCTTAATTATAGGCTTATAAGAGAGAAGATTCTCAGAAATTTGGTTTTCCAAAAAGTACAATGAGTTTCGTAAAAATAGAGGTTGTGGTAACTGTGCGGAAGAAGCAATCTATCTTTATTTGAAGAAATTGAGAAAATTATTCTCTTGGAAAATAAAGAAATAGATAAATTTTTAGAAGAAATTCATATAAATTTTTTGAAAGAAGGAGTTTCTATTTGGGCAGAGACTACAGGAAAAAGTATGGAACCGGTAATTAGGGAGGGGGATTTTGTAAAGATTATTCCGGTAAAGGTAGAGGAGATAAAAAGGGGAGAGATAGTTACTTTCTCGAGAGATACTCCCAAAATACTTACTGCCCATCGTTTGCTTAGTAAAGAAAAAGATAATTTCATTACCTGCGGAGACAATTTTATCTTTAGTCAAGACCCTCCTTTAGAAAAAGAGGATATTTTAGGTAAAGTGGTGGCGGTAAGAAGAAACAATAGAAAAAGAAATTTAGATAAAGGATTCTGGTATTTATATGGAAAGGTTATCACTTATTTGAGAATTTACGGCTTTCCTTTATTGATTCTCTTTCTTTCTCTCTACAAATTTTTTACCCATCCCAAATTGTTTTTTACCCAAGTAATCAGAAAAGCAGAACAAACCCCTAACCCACCTCGTAGGTGGTCTAAAACATCCATTATAAGTTCCAGCCATTAAGCAACTTACAATTGAATAAAAAGGACACCTACGAGGTGGGAGACGGTTCCAAAAGGTTAGGGGGGGGTAAGGAAAGTTACAGGGGTAACCAAAGTTTACTTATGTAATATCATCAGATATAATAACTTACAAATTTAGGATTATAGTGGTAACAAATAATTACATTCTTTCTTGGTATTTTTATTTCTTCGCTATACATTAGCTGAGTAACTTTACCTCTTTAAGAGCGTAAGTTTTTTATATTCAATGCTTAGGAAAATAGATAAAAATTACCTTCTTAATTTACATTCAGGCAAGAAACTTGCTTATCATCAAAGTGGAGACCGATAAAGGCAAACCCCGAGAAATCGGGGGACGTCCCGAATGAAGAGTTCCAAAGAGGTTCTCCATCGGGACCCCGACGCACAGCAGAAGCAAGTAGCTGCAGGCGGGGCAAAGCCGACAGGCCTAAAGCGCGGAATAAGGAAAAGGAGGTGAGGAAATAATAGAGTAAAAAGCGCTAAGGTGGCTGGGTTGCCGAAGAATCTCAAGAGAACTTTATCGGTCTCTCAATCTTTTTTCCTGCGATTAAAGCACTAAGTTAATTTTTTATTTTCTTATTCTTACCGTTTATGATAAAATTAGAACAACTATGTATTCCTATTTTCAGAACGATTTAATATATTACATGTTTTTGCTTTTGTGTCTTAGTATTGTAGTCCTAATTTATGTATATTATGAGGACTATCGTAGTAGAAAAGAAAACCGTGCTGAAGGTAGAATGGTAGGATTATGGAATAGAAATGAGCGTCGTAGATTTAAACGACTTCCAGCAAGCTTAACCATTGGATATGAAATTTCAGGAAAACCAACACCTCTAAAAGAAATTTGCTCACGAGATATCTCCCAGGGAGGAATTGGTTTAATTATTTATGAGAAACTGAGGGAAGGGACATTGTTAAGAATCTGGGTAGATATTCCGGAGCGAAAAGAGAAATTATTTATCTTAGGCAAAATCGCCTGGCAGAAAGAAGTTACTCAAGATTCATCCCCTAAAAGAGTGTTTTATGCCGGTGTATGTTTTACCACCTTAGATACCCCTACACAATTACATTTATTGAATTTTATTTCTTCTTTAGAAAGTAAAGAGGCATAGAAGGAGGAAAAGAGATGAATGAAGGTTTTGTCGAAAAACGTGAGGCCAAACGTCTCCGTACACGTTTTATGTGTAGATATGTCGTGGAAGGAGAAAAGGAAATAAAAACTGCGCCTGTCGAGAATATTAGTGACAAAGGATTATATTTAGAAGTAGAGAAGGTTTTACTTTAGAAACCCTCTTAAGTCTTCAATTAGATTTTCCTCCTGCTTCTAAAACAATTCTGTGTAAAGGCAGGGTGATAAGGGTAGAAGAGAGGACACATCTTGCTAAGTATGGTTTAGGGATTGATTTCATAGAAATGAATAAATCCGACCAGGAGGTGATAAATAATTATATTGAGCGGATGGACATTGATAAAGTATTGGCGAAAGCAGTAAGATTATAAGCGAGCGATGTACATCTTACCGTTGATCTTCCTCCTGTATTGCGTATTTATGGAGAATTAAAAACTTTGGGAAATAGTCCCTATAGCCGTGAGGATTTAAAGCACATTATTTATGGTTTAATCGACCCTCGGCAGAGAGTAAAATTTGATAAAGAATTAGAACTTGATTGTTCTTATGCATTACCTGATGGGAGTAGGTTTCGGGTAAATATTCATAAACAGCAAGGGAATATTGAGGCAGCGTTTCGCGTGATTCCTCAGAAGATTCCCACAATTGAAGCATTAGGGCTTACGGTAGTAGTTAAGTAATTGGCTTTGAAAAAGAGCGGTTTTATTATTGTAACCGGACCCGCGGGTAGCGGGAAATCTACAACTTTAGCTTCGATGCTTGAACTTATTGATCAGACGAGTGGAGAAGTAATTGTTAGTTTAGAATACCCCGTTGAATTTCTTTTTACCCCTAAAAAAGTATCATTAAGCAAAGAGAAGTAGGCATAGATACTATTTCTTTTAATAACGCCTTAAAACATGTATTAAGGCAGGACCCTGATGTAATCTTAATTGGAGAGATGCGGGACTTAGAATCTGTGGCAACGGCGCTTTCTGCAGCGGAAACCGGACACTTGGTTTTTACTACCTTACATACCGCCGAAACAATTCAGGCTGTAAACCGCATAATTGACATGTTTCCCGGGAACCAACAGGCACAAATCAGAATTCAGTTAGCGGAATGTTTACGGGGGGGGTATTGGACAGTTGCTTTTTCCGCGCAAAGATGGTAAGGGGTTGGTAGTGGCTACCGAGGTTCTGGTTATGACCCCGGCAATTTCTGCCTTAATTCGACAAGGTCAAACCCAGCAGATTTATGCCTTACTGCAGACTGGGCACAATACGGGATGCGTACCATGGATATGTCGCTTTTAGAGCTGTATAAAAAAGGTTTGGTGAAATACGAAGTGATTGTGCCTTTTGCCAAAGACGCAACCCTTTTTAAAAGATGAAGCTGTTTTTTAGATTAATTTCGATAATATTCTTGGTTATTTTTCCCCTTAGCGGATGTTCCCGCCTGAGTTTAGAAAATGTTAAACAGTCCAAGCCTGGACGTGCTTCGGGAGAAATTTTAATTAAGCCTCAACCAGAATAGAGTCATTTTTTATTTATTCTTAAAGACCCAAAGGGAATTCCGCATGTATAATTGACTTCCTATAATATATATTATGTTAACTTCGTGAGGAGAGATAAATAGAGTTTAAGTGATTTTATTATAATAACTTATGATTAATATCGTTTTTTCTGTGGATAAGCATGGGATAAGTCTATTCCTGTTTGTCTTTCGGTTATTATTTTATCACAAAGGAATATCGAAGAGGCTAAAGAATTTTTTAGCTTCTGTTAGAAATTGGTATTCCGATTTGACCCCGAATAGCAGGTTGTGATATCTTCCTGCTTGATTACGTAAGGCAAGCATTATGCAAATATAGGGAGAAGTAATATCTAAAACAGCAACACCATAAGTTTGTCCATTGCGTCTTATTTGAACGTAGTCTATTCTTAGAGAAAATCGTTGTGCTAAACGTTGTTGAGCTATTTGACCTTGTGTATGTGTTAAATTACTTGCAACATAATTAATAAATCTTTCCCAAGGTATACGGTTATTAATTGCAAATTCTTTTGCCGAATCAATATAAACATTTCCGTTTTGTCCTATTAGGATGTTTATTCGTTTAGGACTTTGTTCGATTTCTGAGGTAAAAGTTTTCCCTTCGTATTCAAATGTAATGCTACCCTTACTGAGCATGGTTATGAGCGTATCGAGTTCCTGTAACACACGGATTGCAATTTGTTGGTGAAAATTAGCTATATCGGAAGGAACTTTTGAATCTCTTGCAGGACCATCACGATAAAGAAGCCTAGCTTGGGCTGCGAAAGCCTTGAGTTGTTCTTTGAAAACATTAAGTTGATCTCTTTGAAGTTCGTCCAATACCTTATTCTTATTTCCTAAAATTCTCTCGAAAGTTTGCTCTATTTTAGCTAAAGTGGAAGTATAAAGGGATTCTATGGATAGATCTCTAACGCGGCGGGTAATTAAAACAAAGTTGCCATTAACATTAGTATCTAAGGTTATGCTTGAGCAAAATAAAACTGTGGTTATTAGGTGTGCTACTATCCCGATGGTTTTAAGTTTAGAATACTTCATTTTTTAATAATCATAATAAATTTATGAAATAAGCAGATAATAAAAACCTTCTGTTCTAATTAAGAACATCAGGTAGTTTACTCTGCTCTATTTCTTTATCTACATCTGCACAAAATATATAGCATATAAAATGGTTAGTGCCAAGGGGGTGAGGATGGTAAATTTAGTTTTAACAGTGAATAATATTGAATGAGTAATGTTCTTAAGGATAAGCAATTAACGAGCTTCCATCTTGGATACAATATTGGTAATTACGGGGATAGATTTTACCGCAGGTAGGACATTTTTTATATTTTGTAGTAAAAGCAGTGCTGGTTTTTTCTTCTTGTAAGGAAAGAGTGGGGTTTTTAGGAGAAAGAGGTTGCGGGTTGGTTAGAGTTAAGGAAGATAGTTCTGGTTGTTGAAGTTTTGTAATTTCCTGGCCTGCTCTTTCGATGCGTTGCTCTAAGTAGGGATGGGAACGCAAGAAAAGTGGGGTGGCCATGGTTTTGTCTTTTTTTAGTTCTTGTAATTTTTTGAAAAAGTTTATCATCGCTTGAGGGTCATAACCTGCTTTATAAGCATACTTTATTCCTAATTTATCAGCCAAGAATTCATCTTCTCTGCTGTAACCTAAAGCAATAATATTAAAAGCAACATTTAGTGCTTTTTCTATTTCTTGCGCTCCTCCCCTGCCTAAGGCAAGACTGACTAAGAGTTCATAACCGAGCTGTGCCTGAAGTTTCTTGACAATATGCCGAGCAGCAACATGTCCTATCTCATGACCAATCACACAAGCAAGCTCATCATCGTTAACTTTTTCTAGAAGGCCGGTATGGATATAAACATAACCGCCAGGGGTGCAAAAAGCATTGACTTCCTTATCCTTAACAATTTTAAAGATATATCTTATATCTTGACGGTCCGAAACCTCAGCGACTTTTTTTCCGATGATATTTACCCTTTCATTATCCTGAGTTCCTTTGACAATTTCGTAACTTTGAGAAATTTGAAAATCTATTTGTTTACCCAACATAACTTCAGTTCCTGTGTCAATTAAGATTAATTCTTTCTGCTGGGTAGCGGGATTGTAAACGGTAGCACAACCGCTTAAGAAAGAAGTAGCCAATCCCGGAAGAATTATCACTATGAAGATTCTTATCGGGAACTCAAGATTTCTTTTAAGTAGCAACTTCATTGGGGATCGCCAGTAACCAGTAACCATTTTTTTAATTTTTCCTTTTGATTTTTGCATCTTGTTTTTTATCCCGGAGGCCAGGTTAATTTTCTTCCCCCTAAAAGATGAAGGTGAACGTGAAATACTGCCTGGCCTGCATCCTTACCGCAATTAAATACCAAGCGATATCCTGAGTCAGATATTTTCTTATCTTTGGCCAGTTTCTGGGCGATAAATACTAATTTTCCCACTAAAGGGTAATTTTTTTCAGTGATATCGCTTATCTTTTCAATATGCTTTTTGGGGATAATAATAAGATGTACCGGTGCCTGCGGATTTATATCTTCAAAACTCAAGACATCTTTATCAGCGTAGACTATTTTTGCAGGAATTTCTTTTCTGATAATTTTACAAAAGATACAATCTTTTTCCATGACGATTATCCCCTTTTTGACTTTTTTGCCAGTTCTATCGCTTTTTTTACTACTTCAGGGGGTTTAGGAAGAGAGATTATTCCCGGAATTTTCCAGGTTTCTATGCCTACAAGGGGTTTGTTTAATTTAAGCGCAAAAGCAATTTCCGAAAGTGTACCTAAACCCTTGCCCACCGCGATTAAAGCATCCGCAGTTTTTACGATAATAATGTTTCTTGCCTCGCCTAAACCTGTTGCGATAGGAATATCAATGTATTTATTAGCCGTAGAAGGGTCATCGGTAGGGAGAATTCCGATGGTTATTCCCTTCTTTTCTTTAGCCCCTTTTGCCGAGAACTCCATTACTCCCCCCAAACCACCACATATAAGCATACATCCTCCAGCGGCAATTTCTTTTCCTATTTCTTCAGCAATATGGACAATTCGCTTATTAGGGTTAGAAGTTCCGATTACCCCAATAATGTAATTTTTCTTCAGACACAACATATCTAGCGGATAGTACTGCCGGGAGCAATGTCCTTATCGGGTAAAATCAAAGAGATATTATTGTTTGTGTCGGAGGCAGCCAGAAGCATCCCCTGGCTTTCTATCCCCCGAATCATTGCCGGTTGGAGGTTGTTGATAATAACAATATTTTTGTTCAGGAGTTGTTGGGGAGTATAAAATTTTCTTATTCCCGCTACCAATTGTTTAATCTCATTTCCCGTATTTACCTTAAGCACATACAGTTTATCTGCTTGTGGATGTTCTTTGACTTCAATTATCTTAGCAACTTTCAGTTCTATTTTTTTGAATTCTTCTAAACTAATCACCTTCTTCCTCCCCTTCGGATATACCGAGTTGTTCGTTGACAAATTGATTTATTTTTGCTCTATTTTCAGGAGAGATTTCCGTGAACATTATTGCCATATAATATCTTCCCTGTCCGGTAACCGTTAGATTCTCTTGGATTCTTACCACTACCCCCTCACAGTCTATTTTAATATCCTTTTTTTCTTTTTTTGAAGGAAGTACGAGAGTTATCTTTAGTTTAGTGGCGATGGGTATAGGGTTATCAAGGTAAAAAAGCACTCCTCCAGCTCCAATATTCATCGTCTCAGTATAGAAATCAAAAGTTTCTCCAAAAGCTTTGATGGGGAGTTTCTTTTCTAAACGAGGGTATTTCCGTCTATCTTTATGCTTGTGCTCGTTCATATTTTTAAAGTCTTATATTTACTGGGCCTAGAGGGAATCGAACCCTCACATCAGGGTCCGGAGCCCTGTACTCTATCCATTAAGCTATAGGCCCCTGTAAAAATTAAATCTGTGCCTATCAAAATTTATTTGCAGTTTATTTTGATAAACACAGATTATCTATTATGTTTTTTGTGCCTTTTTCTGTTCTTCTTTCCAGCACTTCTTTTTGCAATAGTATTTGCCGTTGCGGTAATACCAATACCTGCGTTTTAAAACTTTGTTACAAAAGACACAGTTTCTTGGTTTTCCCGCGGTTTTGGTCTCGGTTTTTGGGGTTTCTGGTGCCTTTTTTTCTTCAGCCATTGTCTTACCTCTCTCGCGTTAAAATTTCAGATTTATCTTTTACAGTTTTAACAAGTTCTAAAGCATCTTTGACAACTACTGAATTCTGCCGGACGCTTTTCTCTTCAATATTACCCTTTTTATTAGTGTAAGTTATACGGATATCTAATTTTAAAGTAGTGCCTGTTTCGTCATCAAGAGTGTTTATCTCATATACTGCACGGTGGTCAGTTGTGCCTTTAAGGTCTGCCCAGATTTCATCCCAGAAAGGCAAGGATAGAAATTTGTGTGCGGTGAAGATACCTTCTTTGATATTTGAAGAAGTGATAATAAAATTCATATCTTTTAAAGTTTCATTCAGGTAATAGTTGACTATTTCTTTTCTTGCTTCAATACGCACCATCATTGGCAGAATAGGAATGAAGGCTGTTGTCTTTTCTTTCTTTTTGACTTCTTTTTCGGGAGTAACCTTTTTTATTCGCGGAGAAAAGAGGGTTTTTGTAATTGTTAAGCTGTAAACTTCTTTTTCTTTCAAAATATAATTGGGCTCTACGCGTTTAATGTCGCAAGCAGAAACCTTTTCCTTAACCCGAATAATTTGTAGAGTAGCAACGTTCTTCCCATCTTTGAACAAATCTACTTGCATCCCTTCACTCAAACCATCTTTGCTTCCAACGTCAATTACTAAAAAATTATGCTCGCGATTAACAGAAAGAATTCTCACTCCAAGGATATTATCATTCTCGGTTCCATAAACAACATTAACGCATAACAGGATTCCTAAAGATAGATACAGAATTGTTTTAATTACTTTCATATTGTATGAATTATACTAAAAACAAGGGACGATTTCAATAGTAAAACAAAAGAGGTTCTTTATTTATAAATCTTTTAAGATTCGACTTCTGTAGGGCTTCCATCTCTTCAAATTCTAAACCTGCTCGATATCGTTCAGTATAAGGAAGTTTTTGCACCCACACTACCTTCGCTCTGGTTCTAATGGGGGTGCTATTTTTCTTGAGGCTAAATTCCAGGATTAATTCCGCATCCTTAGGTAAAAATTCTTCAAAGATTACCCCCATACCTCCTTCGCTTAAATCTCTTGTTAAGGTATGGTTTAAGCGACTGCCAACTTTTGTTTGGTAAGTTACTGAGGTATCAAAATTTATACGATGATATCTTCTTCGGTTTTGTAAAGAAAGATTTTCATCCATAATATCAAGCCATCCTCTTTTTTATTACCCTTTTGATTAAATTCCAGGAAATATCTTTGACTATCTTGGCTTTTCCTATTTCTTCTAAGATTACTAGGCGAGTTTTTAAACCACGGAATTTCTTATCATAAGTAATGGCTCTTATAATATTATCAAGTTTTAAATATCTAATTTTTTGGGGTAGGCCAATTTTAATAATTAAGTTCTCTAATCTTTTTAAATCCTTTAGAGGAGTAATTCCTAACATTATTCCTATTTCCGTAGCGCAAAGCATTCCTAAGGATATGGCTTCGCCATGGCTATATTTTCTTGAGTATTCTGAAGCAGTCTCAATGCCGTGTCCAATGGTATGACCGAAGTTAAGAATCATTCTTAATTCTTTTTTATCATATTCATCTTGTTCAATAATTTCTTTTTTAATCTTAGTACATTCTAAAATGATATATTCCCAATTAAAGGAATTGGAGTTTAAATCCGTATCTTCTAAATATCTAAATAATTTTTTGTTTTTGATTGCTCCATATTTTATAACCTCGGCTAAGCCATTTTTAATTTCTCGAAGAGATAGGCTTTTAAGAGCAGATATTTCTGAATATACTAAACGAGGTTGATAAAAGGTCCCGAGAATATTTTTCCCACAGGGCAAATCTATAGCATTTTTCCCGCCAATAGCTGAATCGACCTGTGCAAGGAGCGTGGTAGGTATTTGTATATAGGGGATACCTCTTTTATAAACCGAAGCAATAAATCCCGTGAGGTCTCCCACTACTCCACCACCCAAGGCCACTAGAAACAATTCTTTCCTTTTGTCAAAACTTACTAATTTTTCAATTAAGTTAGTCCATGTTTTTAGAGATTTTGATTTCTCTGAAGTGGGGACAGTTTCTATATGGGAGGTTAAGTTTTTATTTTTTAGTGAAGAGGTTATTTTTCTTCCGAGTATTTTTGCTATTCTTTGGTCTGTAACAATAAATGCGTCTTTACCAATGGATAAATTCTTAATCTCTTTACCTAGGCCGGCGTAATTATCTTTATTTATAATAATCGTATAGCTTCTTTCTCCGAGGTTTAATCTAACTCTCGTCATTTCTTCTCTATTATTATCCTTTGGTTTCTTTATTCTCAGATGTCGTAGGAGGTGTTTCTGTGGCAGTTTTTGCTTTTTCTTCTGTTTTTTCTTTCTTTATTTTTAGTCTAATTCTTTTTACTTTGGGTAGTTTAAAAAGTGAAACAGTCTTATCTAATTTGCCTTGTTCTTTTAACAATTTTATACGCTCAATTCTTTTCAAAACATTACGGTGTTGGGTATCTACTCGAGAATATTTTAAACTCGGATGCTGGCTCATGATTACCTCCTTTTGTTTTAAGGAATTGTTCTTATATAACTGGTTTTGTATTTTTTTAACAAATTATATAATTCTTCTCTTGCGATTTCTTTATTTAGATATTTTCCAATACAGACATGATACATTTTATCCGCATAGATAACAAAAGGCCTATATCTGTTTTGCATTAATTCTTTTATGAGATTTAATGCCATTTTTTTATCTCGGTAAGCAGCAACCTGAATGGTATATTTCTTGGAAGAATAATTTTTTGATACTTCATTACCTAATCCAGGCGTATCGTTTACTATTAAAGTAGAGTGCTTACCTTTCTCTACTCCGAGACTAAAAATAACTACACAAACAAGCATAAAGACAATGAGAGAAAATATTAATCCTTCATAACTTAATCTAATATTTACAAATCCGTAGGGAAAAAGTTTTTTAAGTGACGGATAATAATTTCTCTTTATTTTTTTCTGAATTGCCTCTTCAAATAAGTCGGTCTGCATCTCTTTTTTCATTCCTTTTTGGAGACAAACATTCATCTATTTGATTTAAGATGTCTATATCCTGAGTGTAGGCATATCCAGTAGTTGTTGCTCCTCGATGGGCTATGAGTATCCCATCTTTGACTAATTCTTCAAGGGCCTTTCTTACTATATTAGGTTTCATATTTAACCAAGTGGATATTCCTCGCACACTGTCTACAGAATAAGGGTTTTCGCGGAAGAAAAGAATGATTTTCTTCTTAACAGGTGAACGTATGGCTTTTAGGATATTTTTCATTTTAAAGTTTTGCTATCTTCTGCATTCTGCAAATTATATTTTTTATCCTTTCTTCTTTGATGAGTTTCAAAAAGGCTTTTACCACCGAAGGGTCAAATTGGGAACCCGAAGATTTTTTGATCTCTCTTACTGCTTCTTCTATGCTCATGATTCTTCCTCGATATGGCCTTTTACAAATCATTGCTTCAAAAGCATCCGCAAGGGCAATGATCCTAGCTCCCATGGGGATCTCATTTCTTTTAAGTCCCATGGGATAACCTTTGCCATCATAACGTTCATGATGGTGCATGATTAAAGGTATAGCAGGTTTCATTGCTTCTATCGTTCCGACGATCTCGGCACTCTTAATGGGGTGCTCTTTAATCAAACCGTATTCTTTACCGGTGAGCTTGGAAGGTTTCATGAGAATTTCATCAGGAATACTAATTTTACCTGCATCCAGAAGTAAAGCTGCATATTTTAAGATTTCCATTTCTTCTTCAGATAGCTTTAATTCCTTTCCTATTTCAAGCACTATTTCCACGAAACCTACAGGATGAGTATAAGTGGCAGGTAGCCTTATATCTAATAAAGCAGCAAGCGAACGGATACTCCCCCAGAGGATTCTTCCTCTTTCTTCGTATAGTTGAGAATTCTTTATCGCTACTATTGCCTGTTCTGCCAAGACCGTAAGTATCTCTTTTTCCGCATTAGTAAAAGGTTCCTTGTTTTGTTTACCTTCTACTCTTATTGTGCCGATAACATCTTGGTCGATTAAAGGTATACAGATGCAGTTGTCATTGAGATATATTTTTGCATTTTTGACTACCTGTTTTTCATGATTAAGTTTTTGAGAGGGTATTTTTAGGGTATTTGGTTCTTTAGAATCCAAGTCAATAAAGGCCTTAGGGGAAATTATTTTCTTATCAGGGTCTACCAGGCTTATTAAACATTTACGCGCACGTAGCACCTGAAGGCATAGTCGGGCAATCCGTGGCAACAGTTCTTCTAGATTTAAGGTAGATGAGATTAGACGATGCACAGTATGAACTGTGGAGAGTGCTATTGCACGGGGTTTTACTGTTTCGTATATTTCTTTCAGCTCTTCTTCTTTCCTGGTTTTATCAATGATAAGTTTCAGCGTAGTATTTAAACATTCAACAGCCAATGAAGGCATATCTTTACGAAGATGGCATATATATAAGACGCAAGGATTATCTTCCCCATTATTTAAAGATAAAGAGAAATAAGTTATCTTAAAATTTAGAGAGCATTTATTTGAATCATGTTTATTGCTTTTGGTTGATTTTCTTAACCAAGATACACATATTTTCTTTCTTAGCCTATGACATGATGGTTGGTTTGTTTTCACAAGAAACAAACTTTTTTCACTTAATTTTCCTTCCGCAATCCACCATACAGTGTTTTCTCCCACTAATTTGTCAAAAAACTCTTTTTCTTTAAGAAAATGCGGTTCATTTAATAAACGCAACGCTAGACTCTTTTTTTTAGTCTGTTTTTTGTTCATAATTTTTTGTTTTATAATAAATTATGTATCTAAACTATTCTAACAGAGTTTTTTTTATTTTTCAAGCGAGAAAACAGTTATACTTTCTCGAAGGGGTCAAATAATTTTTTGTATTCTTCTAGGGCATAACGGTCGGTCATTCCCGCGATATAGTCACAAACTACTCTATAGGGGTCTTCAGTAGCGAGACGCTTCCTACTGGTAGGAGGGAGTTGTTCCATTCTTTTTATATATACATTAAAAAGTTCCTCAATAAATCTTCTCGCTTTTTCTGCCATACGGATTACACGATAATGGTTATAGAGATTTTTCATTAAATAATCTCGCATAGGTTGACGTGCTAATTCCATATCTTTACTAAAACCTATAATCCGTTGAGAACGACTTCTTACATCAGCCAAGGTTTTTATATTTATTTCTTTGATTATCTTATCCGAATTCTTGATTACATCACTTACCTGTAAATCAATTATATTTCTTATGGTTTGTATTTTTTCTATTTTACTTTCTAAATTAGGATTTCTTTCTTTTATTAACTTATTTGCTCTTTCCCATAGTTCTATTTTTTGTATTTCTTTTATATCCAAAAGCCTTGAATTTAAACCGTCATCCAAATCGTGATTATCATATGCAATTTCGTCGGCTATATCAACTATTTGTGCTTCTAGTGATGGAGGCATTGCTGGTTCTAAATCTGTTAAATCTATGCCTGCATAATGCGAGGGTATGTTGGTTTTTTTTATGTTCTCAGTAGCATTTATTTTCCCTGCGTAGTCAAAACGAGTAGTATGTTTTAGAATTCCTTCTCTTACTTCCCAAGTTAGATTTAGGCCTCTAAAATTAGGATAGCGTTCTTCCAAATAGTCTACTACCCTTAATCCTTGCAGATTATGGTCAAATCCTCCGTGTTCTCTCATTATAACATGTAAAATTTCTTCACCTGAGTGGCCAAAAGGGGTGTGTCCTAAATCGTGAGCAAGGGCTATCGCTTCTACTAAATCTTCGTTCAACCGTAGTGCCCTAGCAATGGAACGGCCTATTTGAGCAACTTCTAAGGTATGGGTTAATCTTGTACGGTAGTGGTCTCCTTCATGATTTACAAAAACTTGAGTTTTATATTCAAGGCGGCGAAAAGCCGTAGAATGTATTATGCGATCTCTATCACGTTGATAAATTCCTCTGTAGGGATGTTCCTCTTCAGGATATTTACGTAAACGGCTCATTCTACTCTTTACCGCGTAAGGAGCAAATAATTTATCTTCGTAGTCTTGGTTAATAGAAAATCCTATATTTGCCATAGAGTTTTAATATTCTGTCTAAATCTCGGTTTTCCAAGGTTATAAATTTTGTCTCTTTTGCTATAAGACGAGCGTCTTCATCAACGCTATCCAGGGCTATAACAAATTTGCGTTCTTTTTTGAGTTTTAGTTTATTACATTGGCAATCAATTTCTTCCATTAAGTCTCTATTAAGGTGTCCTTTACTTACTACGAATATCCAGGATTTATCTCGGGTTTTGCCAGTCAATATGGGTAAACGGCTATGGGCATTTTTAATCTCTATGTTATCAAAATTAGGTAATTTTATCTTACGGGAGCCAAAGTATACAGTTTCATTACCAAAGTTTTCGAAAAGTTCATGAAGCCGTTCTACTATACTCTTTCTCCTGTTTTTTAAGAAAGAATTGAGTTTTTCCCTCAGATAACGTTTAAAACATTCTCTTTTAACTTCCAGCCCTACATCCAGAGAAGACCTTTTACTTTCATATACTTCAGTTAGCCATATTCTAAATAGTTCATCGTTGAGGTAGTAAAATACTCCATTTTTGTCAATATAATTCATTTCTATTAAAGTATTGAGGTGATTTATGAATTCTTTTTCTGATTTAGTATCCAGAAATTCTTTCAAATTTCTTGTTTTATAACATTTATGAGCCAACGAGATTAGAATGGAAGTATAAGATAGAGGTGAGCGGTTAGTAGGGATTTCTTTTATTCGATGGGAAAATATCTGATTGAGTATACCCATAGAATCAAATAGAATTCTGGTGATTGCTTCAATGAGGATTTCGTCAGTGATGAAATTAGATTTTTTCTCGATAGCGGTTATTTTCGTTTCTTCAGAGATTATATTTAAGTATAAAGGTTGTCCACCAGTGATTTCCGAGATGAAATCTCTATAGTATGCACTACATTTAATGGATTCTAAACGCTTTTCTAAAAAATTATTACTTGTTTTTATATCAAATGGTTCCAGTTTAATTATTTCAAAGTTTCCAAATAGGAGAGTTAATTCTTTAGAGAGGATTTTTTTAGCATGGGTTGTAGAGGAACTTGTTACAATGTACATTGTGTCCTTGGATACCATTATTGTCTTTGCCAATTCATTAAAGGGATTATGCAGAATGGTGAATCTTTCTAATCTATGAAACTCCTCAATTATTACAATCACAGGTATACCTAATTCTTGAGATAGCGATTGGGGCACAGTTAGGATGGTGATATAGGCATCATAAAATTTGCTATTTTTTAGATGCACTAAACATTTTTTGACTTCCTGTATTGTCTTGGGAATTAAATCTTCAGAATGTTTAAGGAGCTCATCTATATTATGGGAGGGCGCAGTCTTGTGATTTAGTTTAATGATATTAAAAAGTATTATAGAAATAAGCCTTTTAACGAAATAGTCAAATGTTAGTTCTGTGTCTATTTCTAAATAGAAGGGCAGAACGCGAAAGCTATCTTCTTTAATTTTAGAGAGGAAATGCAGAATAAGTGAAGTCTTTCCGATAGTTTCTTCTCCTAATAGAGCGATGTTTTGTCTGTATCCTTTCTCTAAGCCTTTCGCTCTTTTGAGGAGTATATCTAAATATTCTTCCCGGTCATAAAAATTGTTTCCCGTAACAGGATCAGTAAACATAGGCTTTTTTACAGCCGAGTTGTTTTATTAAACATTACAACTGGCACACGAGCTTGCGGAACATCCCGAACATTTATTTGTAGATGAGGATGTTTCATTATTTGATTCTCTACCACACTGAACGATAGAGAATTTCGAGAAAATTTTTTCTAGATTTTTGCTTTGACAATGGGGACAAGTTATACTTTCTAGTAAATACATCATTTTTATCAACTCTTCAAATTTATTACCACAATTTTTACATTTGAATTCAAATATTGGCATTTAAGGTAGAAAATATAAAGGGTTTTGAGGTATATGTCCCTTACGTATTTCGAAATGTAGAATATCTTTTTTCGCTTCTGCAATTAATTCTCCTTGTTGGACTTCTTGCCCAAGTTTTACAAAAACTGATGAATTATTTCCATATATGCTGTGAATCTGGTCTTCGTGTTCAATAATAATTGTTTTTCCTAATCCCTTCATTCTCTCGGAAGAAAAGATTATTTTCCCTTTTCTAATTGCTACAACATTAAGGTTTTCTTCGGGGGTAATGTCAATTCCTCTATTTACTGTTCCGTCCGCCCTTTTGGTTCCGAAGAAAGAAATTACTTTTCCTTTTATAGGCCAGATAAATTCTTTTTTGGAATGTTCTTTTATTTCGTTATGTTGAATAGAAGTTGGAACAAAAATTAATTGTCCTTGGTATATTTTTGTAGCATCACTTAAGTTATTTGCCTTTACTATTTGCTCTAATTCCACCCCATACAATTTTGAAATTCTCCAAAGAGTTTCTCCTCTCTTAACTCGATGATATACACCTTCTTTTTTAAATGGTTTTACTTGCGGACAAACAGGAGTAATTTTAGTCTCTTTTTTAGGAGAAGTTGCGCACCCCCATGAAATTAAAATACAGAATACAAAATACAAAATTTGCTTTCTTGGCTTTTGCATTTTCGATAAAGCGGGTGAGCGGAATTGAACCGCCATATACAGCTTGGGAAGCTGTCATTCTGCCATTGAATTACACCCGCATATTAGAATAATTAGAAAATTTTATTATTTTTATCATTTTATTAAAGATTTAAGACATTTGTCCACTAATTTAATTGAACAAAATTTACTACACATTGAACAAACATTTTTGATTTTAGAAATACCTTGATAGTGATAAATTTTTGCTTTCTGGGGGTCAAGACAGAATTCGAATTGTTGTTTCCAGTCTCTTTTTCTTCTCGCTACGGATATATTTTTGTCTTTTTTGTAAGCTTCTTTATTGCCTCTGGCAAGATCTCCGGCATGAGCGGCAATTTTGAAGGCAATCAGACCTTCTTTAACATCTTCAGTAGTAGGTAAACTCAGATGCTCTGCAGGAGTTACGTAACATAAAAAGTCTGCACCACAATAAGCAGCGTAAGCTGCTCCTATTGCCCCTGCTATATGGTCATACCCCAAGGCGACATCGGTGACTAATGGGCCTAATACGTAAAAAGGTGCTCCCTGACAAAGTTTCTTTTCGGCAACTATGTTTGTTTCTATTTGGTCTAAAGTCATGTGTCCTGGCCCTTCGATGATGACTTGGACTCCTTTCTCCCTTGCTTTTTGAGTCAATTCGCCAAGTACAATTAGTTCTGCTATTTGTGCACGGTCTGTAGCATCGATTATTGAGCCGGGACGGAGAGAGTCCCCCAAACTTAAAACTATACCATAATTTTTGGCAATGTCCAGTATATCGTCAAAATGTTCATAAAGAGGATTATCTTTTTTTGTAGCTATCATCCAATTCAATAAAATAGCCCCTCCTCTACTTACAATATCCATTATCCTCTTCTGTTTAGAGAAAACTTCTAAAGTTCTTTTATTTAATCCGCAATGAATGGTAAAAAAATCCACTCCGTCTTTTGCCTGTTCTTCTATTGTGCGCATTATACCTTGAGCTGTCATCGAAGAGATATTACCTTTTTCATTCATTGCCTTTATCGCTGCTTCATAAATAGGAACCGTGCCGACAGGAATGGTAGAATTATCCAAAATTGCCTTTCTGATTTCTCTTATATTTTTTCCCGTAGAGAGGTCCATTACGGTATCCGCCTCGTATTTTATAGATATTTCTAATTTCTTGATTTCTTCTTTTACTCCGTTATTATCCCAAGAATTTCCAAGATTAACGTTTACTTTTACACGCATTCCTTCTCCGATAGCACAGGGATTAACTATTTTTCTCTTATTATTAAAAGGAATAACTACTGTTCCTTTCTTTAATTTTTCTTGTAATAGTCTTATAGACACTTTTTCTTTATGAGAAATTTTTTCCAAGAGGGAGATGTTTTTATAAATTTCCATATGCAGAATTGGTTATTAACCGCTTGAATAATTTAACCTTACTGACAATTTCTCTGGTTCTTAATATAGCGCTGATTAAAGCAATCGATTCTACACCCGATGAGAGGACAAGTTGGATATTTCTTAAATTGATCCCGCCTATGGCTACAATAGGGAGGTTAACAATTTCTATTATTTTTCTTAAGGTTTCTATCCCTAAAGGTTTAAGATTTGGTTTGGTAGGGCTTTTAAAAACAGGCCCTACGCTTATATAGTCAATATCTTGTAACTGAGCTCTCTTGGCTTGGTATAGGTTATGAGTAGAAAGACCAATAATTTTGTTTTTCCCTAAAATTCTCCTGGCTAAATTTACAGGCAGATCTTCTTGGCCCAAGTGGACTCCGTCTGCATCTATCGCTTTAGCAATGTCTACTCGGTCATTAATTATAAAAATTACCTTTTTCTTCTTGGTGATCTTTTTAATTTTCATTCCTATGTCAACCAGATAATTCCCGGATAACGATTTTGCCCTAAGTTGCAATATGTCTATTCCTCCACAAATCAAATCTTTGGTTAAAGAAAAAGGGTCTTTCTTTAAATATGGTAAATCTAAATCGAGGATAGCATACAAAGAGTGTCTAAAAATGTTTTTTCCCCTCATAGCGTAAGATAAATTTCGATGCTTTTTTTTCTAAATAGTATGTACGAAATCTCAATCTTCTAAATTCAGCTTCTGTTTTTTGATCGAATATTTTTGAAAGCTCTTCTAATACCCTTAAAGCCTCTTCCACTCTTTGTATGTTAGCAAAGAATAAATCAACGATATTCTTTTTAATTCTTTCACTATTTAGATTCCTTCCTACATCGTATCGCGGACTCCTATATTTGAGCAAAGCTTTCTTTGATAAAAAACTATATTTTTCTAAAACTTTATTTATCTGATGGCGTAATCTTTTAAAGGAAAAGGTGAGTTCTTTCTTAGCGATTAAAAACCGCAGGATATCCTCACATACACGCAGTCCTTCCTTTGTCCGATTTATGTTTGCATCCAGTATGCGAAGTAAATTCTTTTTTTTCATTGTCTATAATCTTCTTTATAATATTAGTTGTTGAATAACCTTTTTCAAATTTAATTGTTTTTACTTTTCCTCCGTAAGCAGTAACAAATTTATATCCTACTATATCTTCTTTTTTCCAATCGCTTCCTTTAACCAAAATATCGGGTTTTATTACTTTTATAATTTTTATAGGTGTTTTTTCTTTGAAGGCCAAGCAGTAATCTACACATTCCAAGCCCGCCAATAGTGCAATTCTGTCTCTGCACTTATTAATGGGACGAGATTTTCCTTTTAGGGCCTTTACTGAAGAATCAGTATTGACTCCTACTATTAAAATATCTCCATTTTTTTTTGCCTCTTCCAGATATTTAAGATGTCCGTAGTGAAGAATGTCAAAACATCCATTAGTGAAAACGATTTTTTTATTTCTTTTTCTCAGAACGGAGACCAATCTATTTATCTGGGCAAGTGTCTTTAATTTGTTTGTAATCATTTAACAAAATTTTCCTCAATCAACTCACAAAGGATGTGTCCTATGGTAATGTGTGCTTCTTGTATATGGGCGGTGTGTTCCGAGGGGATATTTATATTGTAGTCACTAATACGGGCAATTTTACCTCCATTTTTACCAGTCAGCGAAACAGTAGTCAAACCCAGATGTTTTGCGATAATTAGTCCTTCAAAAACATTATCGGAGTTTCCGCTTGTAGAAATTCCGAAAGCGACGTCTCCTTTTTTGGCTATTGCTTGGAGTTGGCGCACAAAAATATCCTTGAAGTTATAGTCATTAGCAATAGCAGTAATTACTGAAGTGTCCGTAGTGAGAGATATGGCGGATAATGCCTTTCTTTCTCGTCTGAATCTGCCAACTAATTCTGCGGCAATGTGTTGTGCATCAGCGGCGCTTCCGCCGTTGCCAAAGAAAATTATCTTCCCCCCTTTTCTTAAACAAGAGATCATTATATTGCCTATCTCTGATATATTATTTATTTGCTCCTTGAGGATTTTATCTTTTAGCTCTATTGAATCTTTTATCCAGAGGGATATTTTTTCTCTATTTTTTTTCATAATTAACCAAAGAATGTTTTCGCAATTTCGTAAAGTTCCATATCTACTGTTTTTAATTTCTCTACAGCTCTTTCTAAAGGAACACTTACTATTCTGTTTCCCTGGAGGCTAACCATCTTTCCAAATTCTCCTTTTATAATAAGCTCTACAGCCTTTATACCAAAACGCGTGCCTAATACCCTATCAAAGGCAGTAGGGGTTCCTCCTCGCTGTAGGTGTCCAAGTATTACTACTCTTGTTTCAAAACCTGTTTTATGCTCTATTATTTCTCCTAATAGCTCCCCTACTCCACCTAATCTCACATGTCCGAATTCATCTATTTTTTCTTTCTGGGTGGTTATCTGGCTTTCTTCAAATTTTGCTCCTTCTGCCACTACCACGATGCTAAATGTTTTCCCTCTGCTATGCCTCTTTTTTATGAGAGTACATACTTCGTCTATGTTTATAGGAACTTCAGGAATAAGAACCACATCTGCTCCTCCAGCAATACCTGCTTCTACCGCAATCCACCCTGCGTGACGGCCCATTACTTCTACTACAATAATCCGGTGGTGGCTTTCCGCAGTAGTATGAAGACGATCTATGCATTCGGTAGCAATATTCACAGCAGTATCAAAACCAAATGTATAATCTGTAGCAGAGAGATCATTGTCTATGGTTTTAGGAACGCCAACGATATTTATTCCTTCTTTTGTTAATTTGTAGGCTACCCCCAACGTATCTTCTCCCCCTACTGCCACGAGGGCATTTAGACCAAGATTTTTGTAATTCTCAATAACTTTTTTTACATCCTCGGGTTTCTTGAAAGGATTAGTACGCGAAGTTCCTAATATCGTTCCTCCTTTAGGAAGTATTCCTGATATCGAATGAAGATCTAAGGTAATTACGTCTTTCTCAATCATTCCTTTCCAGCCATTTTTGATGCCAATTACTTCATATCCTTCATTTAGGGCTTTTCTTACCACGGCGCGAATCACTGGATTTAATCCCGGACAGTCACCACCGCCAGTTAGAATTCCTATGCGCATCTTCATCCCCCTTTCTTATTTTTTATAATCATAGTTTCTAAAAGGAATATCCGGTATTTGTTCTTTTGTTGAAGTGGTTTGTCTTTCTGATATTTTTACTACATGGATACGAATATGTATCGATTCTTCGATGCTCAACATTTCCTGAAGTCTCATTTTTATAAGTTGCTGAATTTTCTCAGTTGTTGCTGGTATATCTGTGTTTTCCCAGAGCACTACTTTTGCGTTGATATAAATTCCTTTTTTTGTAGCCACAACATCTGCTCTTAACTCTTTTACTTCTTCAATACCACGGACAACTTTGTGTATGAAATCTTCTATGGCATGTAAAGAAACTGTAACTTGGCCATCTGGGTTAGTAAAGGCGATAGTTTTTTCCCTTTGTAATCTTCCTAAAGTTAACTGTATACCTAAAAAACTGAATACCATCAAGACGCATCCGATAATACCTAAAGATAGACGAAGTTTATAATTACTCCCAACTAGTTCAATAATAGCTGCTATGTCTTGTGAAGAAATTATTCTTAGAGAAATAGCGATAACAAATAAACTTAGGATAACAAAAAACAGTCCTACAATTAGGATAAACAATTTTTTAAATATTCTCATTTTATTACCCTCCCCTTTCTTCTGATGAGAAATTTATTTGTGTTTTTCTACTTTTTGAATTACTACATTTACTTCCGAAGGGATTATATCCGCCATCTTTTCTAAAGCCGAACGCACACTATGCTGTACTCCATTTGCCAGCTCTGAGAGATTAGCGCCGTATTCTGCAACGATGTATAAAGTGATTATTAACTCATTCTCATTATTGAATTCCACAAATACTCCACGATGATATAACTTTCTAGATAAAAGTGCCTTTATATTATGTAAAATGTTTTTTCCTATCCTCGCAACTCCTCCAACTTCTAAAGCAGCAATATGGGCTATAGAGGCGATTACTTTATTGTTTATTTTTAGAAAACCATGTTCGTCTTTGGTTTCTTCCTCGTGTAGACTCCAAAATATTTTTTTCTTCATTCCGCCTCCATTCCTAATAACTTGTTTACAAAATCTGTGTAGAATTTCCCTTCCATGAATTCTGGATTTGAAAAAACAGTTCGGTAAAAAGGCAAGGTGGTTTTAATAGGTTCTATAGTAAATTCCTCTAAAGCCCGTTGCATAATTTTTATCGTCTCTATACGTGTTTTACCATGGACAATCAATTTTGCTAATAGTGGGTCGTAGTTAGGAGGTACATCGTAGCCGGGATAGACCGTACTATCTATCCTGACTCCGAAACCACCTGGTGGAATGTAGGTATTAATTCTACCTGGTGATGGTAAGAAATTGTTATCCGGATCTTCTGCATTTATTCGACATTCTATTGCCCATCCGTTTATTCTTAAATCATCCTGTTTAAGATTCAGTTTTTCGCCTGCAGCCAATTTAATCTGCTCTTTTACTATATCTATACCGGTTACCATCTCCGTTACCGGATGTTCAACTTGGATTCTTGTATTCATTTCCATAAAATAAAAATTACCTTCTTCGTCAAGTAAGAATTCCATCGTTCCGACGTTAGTGTAATTTATTGCTTTTGCTCCTTTTACTGCCCACTCTCCTAGTTTTTTACGCATTTTATGAGTGATGACTGGGGAAGGGGATTCTTCAATTAGTTTTTGATAGCGTCTTTGTATGCTACATTCTCTTTCTCCAAGATAAATTACTTTTCCATATTTATCAGCCAGTATCTGAACTTCTATATGGCGTGCGCGGGGAATATATTTCTCAATATAGACATCTGCTCTACCGAAAGAAGCTTCAGATTCGGTTTTGCAGGTTAAGAGGGAGCTTACGAGACGTATGTCGTTATGACAGATGCGCATACCTCTTCCACCACCTCCACCAGCTGATTTTATTATCACCGGATATTTTATCTGTTGAGCAGTTTTTAACGCATCCTCTTTATTTTTTACTACACCAAAACTTCCTGGAAGAACAGGGATTCCTGCTTTTCGTATTGTCTCTTTTGCTAATAATTTATCTCCCATAAGACGGATGTTGTCAGAAGTTGGTCCAATAAACGTAATTTGGCAGGATTGACAAATCTCTGCGAAATGTGCATTTTCTGCTAGGAAACCGTAACCGGGATGTATTGCTTCCACATCAGTTATCTCCGCTGCTGAGATGATATTTGGTATGTTGAGATAGCTTTCTTTCGGGTTGGCAGGACCTATGCATATTGCTTCGTCGGCAAGCCTCGTATGTAGGGCATCCGCATCTGCTTCGGAGTAAACTGCGACAGTACGTATTCCCATCTCTTTGCAGGCACGAATTATCCTCAGGGCAATTTCTCCTCGATTGGCAATTAAGATTTTTGAAAACATCTATATCTGTTCAATTAAGAATAATGGTTGTCCAAATTCGACTGGATCGCCGTTATTTATCAATATTTCAGAAATTTTTCCTTTTATCTCAGCCTTTATTTCATTCATCAATTTCATTGCTTCTATAATACAGATTACTTGTCCAGGTTCTACAATATCTCCTATTTCTACAAAAGGTGGAGAATCTGGATGGGGAGCGCGATAGAATGTTCCAATCATTGGAGATTTGACTTGTACAATCTTTGATGTTGAAATAGGCATTTCCATTTTTGAAGCGTTGTTAGCTAAAAAATTGTTATGTGCTGATTTTTGTAACGTTTCTTTCATTACTACATTATTAGTGGGACCATGCAAAGAATCTTTTTTCAGACGGATTTTTTTCCCTTCTTTTTCTATCTCTATCTCGAGAAGGTTATGTTCGTTCATTAACGCAATTAGTTCTTTAATTTCCTTAATGTCCATTTCTTCCCTCTCCTTTTTTGATACAAAATTTAGCCTATTCTGGCTACATATTCTCCTGTTCGAGTATCAACTTTGACGATATCGCCGTTCTGAATAAAAAGAGGAACTTGTATGATGTATCCTGTTTCCAAAGTAGCGGGTTTGTAAGTGGATTTTGCGGTATCACCTTTTATTCCCGGTTCCGTATAAATTACCTTTAGTTCTACAAAATTAGGAGGGTTTACCGAGATGATTTTGTTGTCAAAGTAAGACACGCTAACCGGCGTGTTCTCTTTTATATAATTTATACTATCTTTTAATTCATCTTTGGTAATTGCTTTCTGCTCATAGGTTTCTTCGTCCATGAAATAGAAAAGGTCTCCTGAGCGATATAAGAAATTCAGTTTTTTTTCTTCCACAAATGCTTCTTCAAATTTCTCTCCTGCTCTGTAAGTTCTTTCTATCACTGCTTGGGTTTTTAGATTACGGAGTTTTGTTCTTACAAAGGCGCTTCCTTTACCGGGTTTTACATGTTCGTAGTCAACTATAGAATATACCTCTCCTTCAATTAATAAAGTTAACCCTGTTTTGAATTGGTTTGTATTAATCATTTATTCCTTAATATATATTTTTTTTAATTTACTGCTGATGATTTCGCAACCATGCGATCTGACCCATACCATGTCTTCTATGCGCATACCATATTTACCCTTTAAATATATTCCTGGCTCTATCGTAAATAACATATTTTCTCTCAATACTGTTTCGTTTTGTTGCGAAATCCATGGAGGTTCGTGAACTTCTTTACCTACTCCATGACCTGAACTATGGAGAAAAAGCTTATCTATTTTATATTTTTTGAGATATTTTCGGATAAGGATATCAATTCTTCTTGCTTCTATTCCTGGTTTTATAAAAGAAATTGCTTTTTCCTGTACCTCGGATAGAATTTTATAAATCCTTTTATGAATAGGGTTAATTTTATAAGAAAATATCGTCCTTGTCAAGTCGCAATTATATCCTTTTAGCCGGGCTCCCCAATCGATAAGAAGAGGTTCTTCTATCCTCCATTTCTTAGAGCTGGGGACTGCATGGGGATAAGAGGTGTTACTACCGGTAGCCACGATAATTTTAAAGGAGGAACACTCTGCCCCTTGGGCTCGTATTAGGTATTCTAAACGATTAGCAATCGTATTTTCTGAATAGCCGGGAGTCAATTCTGAAAAAAGATTTTCAAAAGCAATAATCGAAATATTTATGGCTTGTTTAATTATTCTAATTTCCTCTTTGTCTTTAATCATACGCATTTCTTCAATGATGTTATCCAATGGAATCAACTCTGTGTTTTTATAACACGCTTCTTTTAATAAATTATATTGTCCATAGGTTAAACCATTACTTTCGAATCCAACTCGTTTAAGATGCAATTTCCTGAGTTTCGAAGCAAGAAACCCCGTTATTTTTTGGTTTGTTATTTCCGGTGTGAAGTCTGTTAATTTAGAAGCTTCTTGAATAAAGCGCCCATCAGTAATAATTAAATTTAATTTTCCCGGAACTATTAATAAAAGGGCATCATCGCCTGAAAAACCAGAGATGTACTCTACATTTACCTGTTTGGTAATCAGAAAGGCATCTAATTTTTTTTGTGCTAAAATGGTATCTATTTTTTTAATGCGTTTCATTTTGGGGACTTGTTTATATTTTACTTCTGCTGAATGAGATAAATGATTGCTTCTAGAGCTAAGAGATAGCTACGTGGACCGAAGCCAGTTATTTGTCCAACGACAACTGGAGCAACGAGCGATTTATGACGGAAATCTTCTCTAGCGTAGATATTAGATAGGTGGACTTCTACCGCGGGAATTTTAACTGCTTCCAAAGCATCTCTTATGGCTACACTTGTATGGGTATAGGCAGCAGGATTAATTATAAGCCCATCAAATCTCTTTTTTGCTTCTCCAATAATTCCTATGATTTCGCCTTCGTGGTTCGTTTGAATTATATCTAACTTAACTCTTTTTTCTTTTGCCATTTTTCTAAGGGCATCATTGATTTGCTTAATACTGAATCTTCCATAAATCTCTGGTTGGCGTTTTCCTAAGAGATTGAGATTCGGTCCATGAATAACTAAGATTTTAAGCATATCTTACCTCCTCCTATTTCTCTGCTTCTTCAATTAACATTATAGGTATTCCGTTTCTGATAGGATATTTTAAATTGCATTTTTTACAGACAATTTTTTCTCCTTCTAATTCTAAATCTCCCTTGCAAGAAGGACAAGCAAGTATCTCGAGTAATCTTTTATCTAACATTAACTTCCCCTTTTTTATTTAAAAGAAAATCTTTGAATAAATAAGCTATTCCTCCAAAAAAACTTACTAAAAGTATTATCCCCAACCAAAGAATAGATAGAGCAAATGCCTTTTCTTTTCCTATATAATTTCCTAATAAAAATACATAAGCACTTTCTCTAATCCCTAGGCCATTGAGAGAAGGTAGCATGCTTACAGTAGTAATTATAGGCAATGTCAAGAATAACAACATCAGAGGTATTTCTATAGACAATCCTTTGGCAAGGATGGCTACTACTAAAGTAGATATAATTTGGGAAAGCACAGAAGTATAGAATGCAAAAAATATGATTCTATAATTCTTATTGTATCTGCTTACAGTTTTGAAAAAATGCTGTAATGTACTGCTTATTGTGAGAAGTTTTATTTTTTCTAAGAGTTTATGTAAACGCTTTGTAAAATTGTCGTTTGATAATACCAATATTAAGCAAAGAGAAATTATAACAAGGCTTACTATAGAATTGGTTACTATGGGTTTTTTTATATTTCTATCTGCCAAGAACAAAGCTATAACTGTTATGAATACGAAGGCAAAAATGCCAAAAATACGGTCTACAATAATGGAGGTATAAGATTCCATCGTTCTATTGGTATATCGTGCAGTGTAGTAGGCTTTAACAAAGTCCCCTGCTACAGAAGTGGGAAGAAAGTTATTGAAGAAGAATCCGATGAGGCTTAGATATACAACGTTACTTAGCGGAAGAGATAGTTCTTGAAATTCCATTATTTTCTTTAGCCTAATGGAAAGGATTACAATGATAAACAGAAATAACAATACCGCATATAGAAAGTATGTTGCCTTCGTCTGTTTTAAATAAACTGATAATTCATGCAGTTTATTACGCATAATAAATATAAGTACGACAATAAAAAAAATACTTACCAATATTCTTAGCAAAGGGATAAAATATTTCATTTTTTATTGGAAATTTTTATAAAGGTTGTTCTTAACTGATATAAGAGATTATCCAGCAAGTTGTTCTCTTCTTCATTAAGATTATTCTCTGTTTTTTCTTTAAGTATTCCCAGGATGTCAATAAGATATTTTGCTTGATTAAGGTCCTTCTCTTTTCTATTTGTAACGGGGTTTTCTATTTCTCCCATTGCTATCATTGCCTGCATCGCGAGGCTAGTGATAAAAAAGTTGAAATTCGCTGCCGAAGACTGATCATTTTGATGCTCAGAATATTGATGTTTCTCTTTTTCTACCTGTTCTTTCCAATCACTGTCTATTTTTTTTCCTTCGTTTTCCATTATTTAACAATTATACTAGCGTATCCTACTACTGAGGTATATTCTCCGGAAACATCACCGCTTGTTTGATATTTTATTAAACTCGCAGATTTTGCTCCCCAGTTTTTTAATGTAGCAAGCATGACAATGCAAGGAGCATATCCACACATACTTATATTATATTTGTTAACCTGTTCGTAGAGCAAATCTTCATCTAGAGAAATTATAGCATCAATGGCAAGTTTATCTTTCTGTTCTGCTACTTTACGACTTTCATAATGAGTCATATCTGAAGAGGCAACTATGAGAATATTCTTTTGCCAAGGTTTCAATATCTGCGCTAATTCCTTTCCTAAATCTTGATAAAGAGATAAAGGCGCTTCACTTATAATTATGGGAATGATGGAGAAATCTTTCTTAAGATATTGGATAAAAGGAATTTGCACCTCTAGAGAATGTTCGTATTTATGGGCAAGATAATCTCTTTCTAAATAGCGTGAGGTTTCCAGAATATGAGATGTAATTTCTTTATCGACAGATACTTCTCCCAAGGGGGTAATCCACTTTCCTTCAGGCATAAGGCTAAAGGATTTTCCCAGACCGCTATGGTTAGGGCCTATGAGGACTATTTTTTCGGGAATAATGACTTTGGAAAAGCCAGCTCCGGCAACAGGGCCGGAGTAAATATAACCGGCATGAGGAGATACAATTCCCATGATTTTTTCTTTGGAAATATCATGCTCAATTAACTTATCAAGAAGTTTAATCAGAGGTTCTTTTTGGCCTGGATAAAATTGTCCTGCTACATAAGGAGGGCGAATAAAATTATTATCTTCCATTGGAATAATTTTACCACAAGTACTGAACATATTCAATTTATATTCTAATCCTTTGGTAATAACTCAACTAGTACATAATTATTATCTTTGAAATATGTTTCTAAAATACTATTTATTTCCTTTTGTGATACCAATCCTATTTTTTCTTCGTAGTCTTTGTAATAATCAAATCCCAGTCCATAGATTTCATGTAATGAACTAATAAGAGCAGAATTTTTTTTGGTCTGTAATGATCTATTTTTTCTGCCGATTAGATATGCCTTAGAACGAACCAATTCCTCATTAGAAAAACCAGAATTTTTAATTTTCTCAATTTCTTCAAAAATTAATTCTTTTACCCTTTCTGAGTTACTTTTATCGGTAGAAGCTATTATAATGAAATATCCTGTATCCAGTCCTGTAGTATTGTAAGCATCAACAAAATAAACCAGACCAAAATTTTCTCTAATTTTTTCAGACAGTCTATTTCCCAATCCGCTCAACATGTTTTCCAGGACTTCAAAGACAAATTTGTGTGGGTCATAGATTGAAACGGTTTGGAAACCTAAAGCAACTATCGCTTGTTTTTTCTCTGTTATTTCTTTTTTTATTTGAGGTTTATCTATAGGAGATTCTTTTGTGCTTTTTAATGCAAGGAAATTCTCTGCTGGTTTCCAACGGGAGAAACAACTTTTAAGTTCTTTTAATACATCTTTTTTGTTAAAGTCTCCCCAGATAGCAATTACACAGTTTTTAGGATTAAATATTTTATGGTATAAGTTAACAATATCTTCTCTTTTAATCTTTTCGATGGTTTCTTTCTCTCCTAAGACATCCATGCCGTATGGATGAGTAGTGAAGAGAGTATGTTTAACAAGTTTAATTGCGTACATCACAGGGTCTTCTTCTCTCTCTCTTTTATTCTTGCTAGTATTTGTTTCTTTTCTTTTTCCAATTCCTTTTCTGGAAAATTTGCATATTTAATTATTTCTGAAAGCAAGCGAATTCCCTTGCGGATGTTTTTACTATTAATATTTATAGATATGCCTATACTATTTATCCCACTGAAGGTTTCTAAACTCCCCCCATTTTCTTCTATAAGGCGATTAATTTCTTCTGCAGTTTTATTATTTGTTCCTTTCAGAAGAAGATTTGCTAAAAGATTAAAAATTCCATTATTTTCTTTACTCTCTAATCTCAATCCTCCTAGAAAAACTGCGTTGATATAGATAGTGGGGGAAAAATGTTCTTCTTTAATCAACAGAGTTAATCCGTTCTTAAGATTAATTTTTTCTATATTTCCGATATCTTCGTTAGTTTTTTGATTTTTATCTCTATGTTCATAATTTCCTGAGGGTTTCAGAGAAACAACCACCAAACTATCTCTAAGTAGATATTTATATGTGATTATTTTTAACTCTTGTGGGCTAACTTTTTTAATTTTTTCTATGTAGAAAGAATAGAATTCCGGTTGGCCTGTAAATAATTCTCCAATTGCTAGCTGGTGTGCTTGATCCTCTACTGTTTCGTGGGCAAGATAAAATTGGTTTAATAATATGTTCTTCGCTTTATTAAGCTCACGGTAGGAAATGGTTTGTTTTTTAATCTTTTCTATTTCTTCCAACACATGTTCAATAATTTTTTCTTTGTTTTTGTATTCTCCAGTTACATATATTCCTAATATTCCTTTTTCCTTAGGAGTGTGATTAAAGCAAGAAATAGTATAGGCAAGATTTTCCTTAATTTTCATTCTGTCATATAAGCGCGAGCTTCTTCCTCCTCCAAGAATAGTAGCTAATAGGTCCAATGCGTAAAGGTCGGGATGATTAATTTCTATTCCGGGGAACCCCAGTATAAGATGCATTAGTTTTGTAGGGTATTCTTCCTCATAGTCGTAAGGAGATAGATGGAAATGTTCAGTTATATTTACAGGCTCTATTTCCTTAGCCCTTTCTATTTCGGAGAGTTTCCTTCTTACATTTTCAATAAAACTATTTTCAAAATCTCCAGCGATACTGAGAATAATGTTATTGGGGATATAATTTCTCTTGTGGTAAGTGACGATGTCTTCTAAAGTTAATTGTGAAAACAATTCTGGATAACCGATGATTGGATGTTTGTAGGGATGAGCTTGATAAAAGTTGTTCCAGAATAACCGATAGAGTTTCCGCTGAGGATCATCTTCTTCAATAAGCATTTCTTTTAATATTACTTGACGTTCTTTTTCAAAATCTTCTTCCTTCAGTTGTGGTTTTAAAACCGAATTGATTAAAATGTTTAGTGCTTCTTCTACATTGTTTTTGGGGACAGTTATACAAAAGGAAGTATAATCATGGCTGGTAAAACCATTTATTTCCCCTCCCAGAAGTTTTATCTTTCGGGCAATTTCTCCTGTCGTATAGTTTTCAGTTCCTTTAAAGATAAGATGTTCTAAGAAATGAGAAATTCCTGTGCCTAAATAGCCTCTTTCTCGTGCTGAGCCTGTTTTGACAAGTAGCTCTATGCTTATTAAATTATAATGGTGTGTTTTTTTAGCGACGATAGTTAATCCATTTTGTAGAATAAATTTATCTGCGGTATGGCACTTTTTTAACTCTTTGGTGGTTTTCTGATTTGGGAGACACCCTCCTAGTAATAGTAATGCGATTATAATAGGTATTATAATTTTTCTCTTCATGTTTTTATATTCTTAGAGCAAGTTGTCCGCAAGCCGCTCCTATGTCTTCTCCTTTAGACTGTCTTATGGTAGCGATTATGCCAGCGATTTTTAATCCCTTTTGGAACAAAATTGCTCTTTCCATAGAAGATGGTTGAAATTTCATTTTTCTAGAAGGATTATAGATTATCAGATTTACCTTCCATTTAAAACCTTGTAATAATTTTATCAATTCTTCTAAATTTTCTCTACTATCATTTACGTCTTTTATTAGCACATATTCAAAGGTAACTATGCGCTTCGTATCCAGAGAATATTTTCTACAGATAGGAATTAATTCCTTAAGGGAGAATTTTTTATTTATAGGCATTAATCTATTCCGTAGGCTATCGGTTGGTGCGTGAAGAGAAATAGATAGTTCCACCTGGATATTTTCCTGACTGAGTTTTTTTATTTCCTCAGGTAAACCGCATGTCGAAATAGTGATTTTTCTTGCGCCAATATTTAAACCATAAGGATGGTTGATAATTTTGATTGCTTTGATTACATTTTTATAGTTATCTAAAGGTTCTCCCATCCCCATAAACACTACATTATTAACCCTTTGATTTAGAATTCCTTTTTGTAAGTTATTGCTATTTTTTAAAATATAGATAATTGATTGTAGTTGATTTACAATTTCTCCGGTACAAAGATTACGGATAAAACCCCTTGCTCCGCTTAGACAAAATACACAACCAAATTTACACCCTATTTGTGTGGATATGCAGGCAGTGAGGCGGTTAATGTTAGGGATAAGTACGGATTCGATTAGACGGTTGTCTTTCAATTGAAAAAGAAATTTTCGCGTAGAGTCGATTTCCGAAATCTTTTCTTCGGTTAAGTTTATTTTCCCAATATAAAAATCGCTTATCAACTTCTCTCTTAGTTGTAGAGATATATCGGTCATCTTAGTGAAATCGTATAAATCCTTTTTGTATATCCAAGTAGCAATCTGTTTAGCATGGTAGGTTTTTTCTCCTTTTAAGGATAGATAGTTTACCAATTCCTCAATAGTTAAATTTTTTATATCCTGTTTCATATTTAAGCAATTTTTAGATGGAAAAACTTCTGTATTTAATTTTATAATATATAAAATATCTTGTAAAGAGTAAGTAATGAGACATATTATATGGAAACTTTCTTTATTCCTCAATTTATTCCCCAAGAAATCTGCCTAAAATGCGAAGTCTGCTGTCGTTTTATAGACGAATTTAGTCCATGGGCTCCTTTTATACTTAAAGGAGAGATTGATAAATATAAATGCTATAAATTTTTACCTTCTTTTATTAATTCTTATGGCATTAATTTAAGAGGTATCAAAAATAGAAACTTTTATGTCTGTCCATTTTTTAATTCTAATCAGAAAAAATGTTTAATCTATAATGAAAGACCATTAGATTGTAGGTTGTATCCTTTTGTTTTATTTTACAACGAAGATTATACAGAGGTTCACTTAGGGATAGATTTGCAATGTCCATATTTAAGAGATAAAGATATGAATATTTTTCTTAACTTTGCCAAAAGACTGAAATCTATTTTAGAAAATGAAGAAAATTTCGAAACAGTTTACCAAAATCCAGGATTAATAATGGATTATAATACAAATTTTTTTACTTTTGGTATCCTAGATAAAATTAGCTCTAAAATTTTTGGTAAAGAAACAAATTTAAAAATGATTTCTTTAAAAGACAAGGAACTCTTTAATAAATTCTTAACAGAAGATGGGAAAAATTTTAGTTACGCTTTTGAATATTTATATAGCTGGAGAAACATTGCTTATTTACTTTGGGAGGTAGTGGATAATAATCTTTTAGTATTTTGTAAGCAAGGAGAAAGTTCTTTTCTTATTTTGCCTCCTCTTGGTAAAACAATTTCTCCTCAAGCCATCAATTTTGGTAAAAGTTTTTTGGGAAAAAATATGAGAATAGATAACGTTACCGTTCATTATTCTGATTTCTTTAAACAGAATAATTTCAAATTAAAATGCGTGAATTTAGAATACATATATGAGAGTTTAAAAATTGCAGAGCTAAAAGGTGATGGTTTTAAATCCCAGCGTTGTGCTTATAATTATTTTCATAAGAACTACCCTGCGAAAATTAGAGAACTCACTTCTAAAGACGGTAGTGAGTGTCTTAAACTATATGAATTGTGGACAGGAGATAGGTTGAAGAAATATAAATCTGAACATTACCGTTTGCTTATCGAAGATAATTTCTTTGCCCAACGTCGATTATTATCTGATTATGAATTATTAGATTTGGAAGGTATTGTATTGGAAATAGGAGGTGAAATTAAAGGGTACAGCTTTGGGTACCCTTTAGATCAGGATAATTTTTGCATATTTGCGGAAGTGGTAGATTTTAGATTTAAGGGAATTGCTCAATATATGTTTTCTGAATTCTGCAGAAGGTTAAAGAATTTTAAGTTTATCAATACTATGGATGATTCGGGTTTAGAGAATATAAGAAAGACAAAATTATCTTATCGTCCCTCAATAACAAGAAAGTTTTATTCCTATGAACAGTTAGATTACTGAGAAGATGAGGGTTGAGAGACAAGAACCTTCTCTAATTCTTGCCATGTTTTAGGTCCAACTATACCATCTACCTTTAGTCCTCTCGCTGCTTGGAACTTACGAATAGCTTCACGTGTCTTAGGACCAATTTTCCCGTCAATTTCTCCAGTGTAGAAACCGCTGATTTTTAAGGCCCTCTGTATCTTTTGGTTATGTAATATTTTCTCCTCCTCAGGAGTAGGAGATGGTGAGGTGCTTATTTCGGGAGGAACTATTTTTATAGTTTCGATTTCTTTGGTTTCGGATTCAAATTCCTCAGGCTCAAAGATTCTAATTTCTTCTTTCTTCTTCGCGCATCCTGAAATAAAAATAAATGCGAACAAAAAACAAACGACTATCCCCTTTTTCTTCATATCTCGCTCCTTTCTTTTTTAATTGAATAGATTTTAGATATAATAATATTAATAAAGAGAATATTTGTCAAGGGAAAAAAGGAAATAAAAATTACATATAGGGAAACTTTTATTTACAATTTCCTTATTCTCTGTTTTAGGTTATTTATCTAATTATCATATAGTTACGGAAGGTATATGTAAATTATTTTTTTCGCTTGTTGATAATAGTAAAAAAAGTAACCAACTTTTTCTAACTCAGGTATAAGAGAAGAATTTAGCTTAAGAAAGTTCTTATTCTATAAGTATGTTTATTATCAATAACTTATATATATTAAACATTTGTTTATTTGATTTTCTTTATTTTGGTATGGAATTTGCTTAAAATATAATTAAAAAAATACCTGGGTGCCTTAAATATTGCCCGTGGCATTGTGCCTAATAAAAATAACGGGTGGCACCCGGTGAAAATATTGTAATAAAAATTGCAAAGAAAGTGTTATATAAAATAGAAAATGCACGGCGTCTTAAAAATGCCCGTGGCATTGTGCCCTAATAAAAAATAACGGGTGACGCCGTGGGAAAGTTTAATTTTTTATGGAGAAGAATAAAAAAGAAGAAAGATTATTATATTATTTTTTCTTCATCTACCCAGACCTCTGGGTTTAGAAATACTCCGTCTAAATGACATTTTGCTTTCGTCCTACCTCCAAAAGAAAGATTGTCGCCTAAAGCAATATGGGCAGTACCTGTAGCTTTTTCATCCTCAAGGATATTCCCAGAGATTATTGCCTTAGGATTTAAACCAATGCCAAATTCTGCAATATTTAAAGCAGATTTTCCCATTCTCGATAATAATCTTTTCAATCTCGTATCATTAATCTTCACAACAATTCCATTTTTAGCTTCTAATTCTATGGGCTTTCTCAATCTTCCTAACATAGCAAAACTCGCATCTATTAAAAGTATTCCTTGCGTAGTTCCTTCTAAAGGGGCAATGCACACTTCTCCAGCAGGTAAGTTGCCAAATGCACCCTTTTGTATATATAAACCATTATCTTCTAAAGTTTTTCTCCCCTTTATAGAAAAATTTACATCTGTCCCCTTTTTTGTCTTAACCCTGATATTCTTACCTCTGTTTATAACCACTGCTAATCTATTGGTTTTATTACTAAGTTCTTTGTAATCTAGATTCAAACTGCGTTTAAGAATATCGAGATTTATTCCTGGCATCGAAGCTATTCTTACGCCATATTTTTTTGAAGCAGACTGTCTTGCGTAGGTGTGGGATAGTGATCTAGAAGTGATTAATAATGCTACATTGGTAGCTTTCAATGCGAAAGTTACTTCTGGAGGAGGTTCTTCACCGTGAACCGAACGCGGGGGTATACACATAAGCGAAATTTCTATGCCGAGGTTTTTAATCCTTTCGTAAAAAATTTTAGCAATTTTTACCAATTTATCATCAGTAATAATCAGAATCCTTTCTCCTCTTTGGTAACCCATGCATTGATAAACTATCTTGTCCACTATTTTATTTAATTCTTTAAGCATGGGTTTCCTATTTAAATAATGATGCCTTTTTTATCCTTCCAAGGAATTTCTTTTTTAGGTAAAGGAGATTCTTCATATTCTTTAGATGGTAAAACTTCCAGCGTAAGAATCTGCGTTTTATATACCTGACGGGCGTAGTGTAATTCTATGGGACCGATAGAGAAAGTTCCTGGTTTTTTTGGTAAAAGATGAATCTCATATTTGGTCTTTGCTTCGTATTTCTTTTCTTTGATATTATAAGAGGAATATTGATTAGATGAGATGATAGTGAAATCTGAGAGATTGGGTAGTTTAATTTCCGGCGGAACTTTATACGCTCCTGAGATAGTTACAGTAAGGATAACGTTTTCTCCCATTTTTATCCTATTTTTACTTAGTTCACTGGTAAAATTTAATTCTGGATTTTCCTCTGCCAGGATATAAATAGGAGCAATGTAAAATGTTAGCAGAATAAATGCTGTAAAATTTTTCTTGAGTGTGAACATTATTTTTCTAATAGCCTCTTTAAATCATCGGGATCTAAGGTTCTTGAAAGGGCATCGTCCATGGTTATCATTTTGTTGATGTAGAGCTCATAAAGAGACTGGTTCATAGTTTTCATGCCTTCTTTCTGGCTAGTTTGGATTATAGAATATATCTGGTGTACTTTAGCATCTCTGATGAGGCTACGTACCGCATGGTTAGCAACTAACAATTCTATAGCAAGGATCCTTCCTTTTCCTCCTAAGCGGGGGATTAATTGTTGTGATAAAACTGCTAGTAGGACAAAGGATAATTGAATTCTTACCTGATTCTGTTGATACTGCGGAAAAACATCTATTACGCGGTTTATTGTCTGTACTGCGTCTGAGGTATGAAGAGTAGCTAATACAAGATGACCTGTTTCTGCTATATTTAGAGCTGCTTCTATCGTTTCCAGATCACGCATTTCACCAATAAGAATGACATTGGGATCTTGACGAAGAACATGTTTTAAAGCACTGGAGAAGGAATATGTATCGGAACCTACTTCCCGTTGATCAATGATGGATTTTTTATTTTTATAGACATATTCTATAGGATCTTCTATAGTTACAATGTGGCATGTTCTTTCTCGATTAATTTCTTCAATCATCGCCGCCAACGTCGTAGACTTTCCACTCCCCGTGGCTCCAGTAACCAACACCAACCCTTTTGGCTTAGTAATTAAATCTTTTATAATATCCGGCGGTAATCCACATTCTTCTATGCTCATAATATGATATGGTAATGCACGGATAGCAACTCCGATATCTCCCCGTTGATAGAAAAGATTGACTCTGAAACGGCTCCAGCCTTCGATTCCAAAAGACATATCGAGTTCCTTTTCTGCTTCAAACTGGGCTCTTTGTCTCTCGTCTATTAAACTATAGGCCATTTCTTTGACTGTTTCTCTATTAAGCGGTTCTTTTCCTACCGCAATAAGTTTTTCGTCTATACGAAGATACGGAGGCATACCAGTTCCTAAATGTAAATCTGAAGCCTTTTCTTCTACCGTCATCCTTAACAGTTCTTCCAGTCTTTTATCGAGCATTTCTCCTCCTTTTTATTATAAAGTTTGTAAAGATTTTAACTCTAAATTGTTATCCTGTCAATCTCTAAAGACTTTTCGAAATTTTTATAATCCGCAACCAACTCCTCTTTTTTAACCCCCGTTTCTATAAAATCCCACGGTAATATTTCTTCCAATGTTCTTTTACGGTGGATATAAAAATTTGGGTCTATTTTTGTTTCTTCCAATGCCTTTTGCCAGATAGGAAAATTAAATTGTTCTCTCCAACCATCAAATTTTGCCCCTCTTTCCCAAGCCTTGAATATAACCTTACTCAATTTTCTATCTCCTCTTGAAATTAAAGCTTCTAACCAACTTTCCTCCCAACTGCTTATATTATATTTTATTAATTTATTCCTTATTTTTTCTTTAAAATATTTTATTTTCTCTTTCAGTAAATGCTCTTCTTCCATAGGAAGCCATTGAAAAGTACTGTGAGGTTTAGGTATAAAAATATTGAAGCTTAGACGTATTTTCCCAGAATTATTTTGATTCCTTTTTTTGATCACTAATATTTTATCCACCATTTCTATAATTTCCTGAAGATCTTTTTCTTTCTCTTCGGGTAGTCCTATCATAAAATAAAGTTTCAAGCCTCTCCATCCAAGCTTAAAGATGTTTTCTACAATTTCATAAAATAGATTTATATCAATGTTTTTATTTATAATTCTGCGTAGTCTTTCACTTCCTACTTCAGGAGCGAAAGTAAGACCGCTACGGTAAGTTCCTTGGTATTCTTTTATTATTTTTTTCATCACAGCATTAATTCTTAATGAAGAAAGAGATATGCCTACGCCCTGACTTCTGAAGATACTATTTAAGGTAGAAAAAATATCGTCTATATCACGGTGGTCAAGGCTGGAAAGAGATAATAAAGCTATTTCCTCATAACCTGATGAGCGAAAATTTTGGTAAGCCAACTCCTTTATTTTCGCAGGATCTCTTTCGCGTTTCGGATAATATATGTTTCTTGCCTGACAGAATCTACAGCGATGGGGACACCCCCGCATAATTTCTATACCGATGCGATCATGGATAATTTCGATGTAGGGAAGGATTGTTCTTTTAGGATAGTAAGCATTATTTAAATCGTGGATGACTCTCCTTTTTATTTTTAGTGGGATGTTTGGAATAAGAGGATAAAATTCTTTTATTGTTCCTTGAGGGAAATATTCAACATTATAAAGAGAAGGGACATAAATTCCTTCTAAACGAGCAAGTTCTATAAGAATTTCTTTTTTTTCTTGTTTTAGATTTTTTATTCTATTTTTGCAAATATTTATTATCTCTAAAATTATCTCCTCCCCCTCCCCAACCACAAAAATATCTATGAATTCAGCCAATGGTTCAGGATTAAAACATGCACTACCCCCAGCTATAACCAAAGGAAACCCTTCTTTTCTTTCCGTGGCAAAAACAGGTATTTTACCTAAATTGAGCAAGTTTAAAACCCCTGTATAATTTAATTCTGTTTGTATGGATATTCCTAAGATGTCAAAATCGCATAAAGGTATTTCTGATTCTAGAGAGTAGAGTGTGATATTATTTTTCCTTAAAAAATCTTCCAAGTCTACCCAGGGTAGAAAAACGCGTTCACAGATAACTTCTGGTTCTTGATTAAGAATATCGTAAATTATTCTAAATCCCAGATTACTCATGCCTACTTCATATATATCCGGATAGGCCAGACAGAACTTCAAAGTCGCTTTTGTAGAGGTGCGGTGATAAGTATTTAATTCGTTATTGATATACCTTCCTGGTTTTGATAAACTTAGTAAAATATTTTTTGAGAGCATATTAAGTAATTAAATGACCTTAATGTTCTTTTTCAATGGATGCCACTATTCCTAAGGCCATCATATTTAATACTAAATTAGAACCACCATAGCTTATAAAAGGAAGAGGTATGCCCACTACAGGTAAGATTCCCAGACTCATTCCAATATTGATAAAAATATGAAGAAAAAGCATAGTAGCTATTCCCACCGTAATTGCTTTTCCCTCTAAATCAGCAGTTACAATTCCTATACTCAATATTTCCCTGAGAAGCAGGTAATAAATTAAGATTATCAAACTCGTTCCTAAAAAGCCTAGTTTTTCACCGATAGAAGCAAAGATAAAATCTGTATGGCTTTCGGGTAGGAAGCTAAATTGGGTAGTTTTTTTAAGCCAAATTTTACCAAATATTTTTCCTGAACCAATGGCAATTTTTGATTGGATTACCGTATAGCCTGCTCCTAATGGATCTACATTCGGATTTACAAACACCAGAATGCGCTGTTTTTGATAATCTTTTAATATATGCCATGATAAAGGAGAAAATAATAGTCCTAACAAAAATAAAACCAGAATGTTTTTCTTATTGACATTGCAAATAAAAGCAATAGAGATAAAAATAGGAATGAGTATGACCGCAGAACCAAGATCGGGTTGCAGAAAGATGAGCAGTATATAGAGTATAACCATTGTTAAGGCAACGATAAAGACCATCGTTTTTTTAATTTCATCCTTATGGGAGACAAAGTATCGCGTTACACTGAGTATCATAGCCAATTTAGCAAATTCAGCAGGTTGGAAGTTTAAACCGAATAATTTTAGCCACCTCTGTGCACCAGACCTAATGGGACCATAGGCCAAAACTAAAAGAAGCAGTCCTAGGACTACAAAGTAGAGGGGAATAGAAATATCAAGGAATCTTCTGTATCCCCAAAAATAACTGAATAAAAATATCAGTATGGCTATAAATGCCCACATTAGTTGCTTAAATACAAGATTATCTTTTAGCGGTGGTTCTTTTTTAAAACCCTCCTCACCAGTTAGAGAAAAAATTCCTATAGACAAAAGAATTATCACCGTAAGGAGAATTTTATAATAATTATTTTTATAACTCATTGATATTCAACAATTCCATTTTTCAGTGCAGAAAATAGATTGTGGCATAACTCGGCAGCTTCTACTCCTCCACTGCCGCCATGTTCGAGAAAAATAATGAAGCATAATTTTGGATTTGAATAAGGTAAAAAACCAGTAATAAGTGCGTGGGAGTTGCCCCTGGTTGTTTGTACTGTGGCAGTTTTGGCGGCAATTTCCAATTTTTCTACATTTGCTCGACTCCCAGTTCCATTCGGTTCATTTACTACTTTAAACATTCCTTCCCGAATTATTTTCAAAATCCTCGGGTTAATACCGGTATATTCTTTTGTTGTATCCTGTATGGGGATTCCTTCTATACTTTTTACAAGATGTGGTTTGATAAGAAATCCTCCATTAGCGATGGCAGCTACCAAGCGTAATATTTGTAGTGGAGTTACTAAAATGTATCCCTGTCCAATAGAAATATTTGCGGTATCTCCCTCGAACCATCTTTCTTTAAATTTCGTTTGTTTCCATTTAGGAGTGGGAATGAATCCGTTTTTTTCTTCTATTTCTATGCCCGTTTTTTTTCCTAATTCAAATAAATCAGCAAAATTTTTTATTCTTTCTATGCCTAATTCTAACCCCAGTTTGTAGAAGAATATATTACATGAGTGTTTAATTGCCTCAACTACTGTTTCATAGCCATGGCCATTTTCTAACCAACAGCGGAACTCACCCGAACCCAAATAAAATTTCCCTTCACATTTATATTGTGTATAGGCAGTTATTTTACCGCTGGTTAGACCTGCAATAGCAACAATTAATTTAAATATAGAACCGGGTGGTATGTTTACCTTGGTAGCTCTATTTAAAAAAATTGCCCTATGAGAAGTTAGGACCGACTGTATTTTCTGTTCTTCTTCAGCAAGGAATATATTTGGGTCGAATGTAGGTGAACTTTCCATGGTTAGAATTTCTCCATTGTTAACATCCATAATAATAATAGCTCCATTAAGTCCTTTTAATAAAGAATGGGCTTTTTTCTGCCAGTCCGCTTCAATGGTTAAGTGAATATCTTTACCGCGTAAAGCTTTCTTCTCTCCAATGGTCCGAACTATGTTTCCAAAATTGTCTACTTCAACTTGCAAACCACCATTCTCTCCTCGTAAATATACATCTAGGGTTTTTTCTATTCCCATTTTCCCGACAAGGTTTTTTATCCTATATCCATAGGGTTTTAATTCAGAAAGTTCTTCTGAACTGATTTCGCCCAGATAACCGAGGAGATGAGATGCTACTGGGCCAAAAGGATAAAACCGTAGTGGATACACTTCTATATCTATACCCATCAGTTCTGGTTTTTTCTCTTCTATAATAAATACTTTATCTAAAGAGATGTTTTTAACAAGAACAACCGGCATAAAAGGAAAATACAAATTTCTTTCATATTTATTATTCAACTCCTCAGTTGGTATTCCCAGTATGTTGCTTAATTCTTCAAAAACCATTTTTTTATCTTTTAAGATATGGGGAATAGCTACAATGTTTAATATGGGTATATATGTAGCAAGTTCTTTGGCGTTTCTATCTAAAATTTTTCCTCTTTCTGAGAGAAAAGGTATAATTCTTATACGTCCTTTTTCGCTAAGGGAAAAGAAATATTCTCCCTTTATTATTTGATAATACCAAAGGATAATAATAAGAAACAAGAAACATATTAAGAATAATTTTTCTAAACGATATATATTCATTTTAATATCTTCATGAGTAAACCATACCAGAAGGTAACAAAGATATTATTTATAATTATTTTTTTGGCAATGGTTTCTTTCGCAATAATGTTCCCAGAAGCGTAGGGATTAAAACTATAATCCCATATATTCGGTATTAAGGATACGAGTATTAAAGCAACTGTTGTATATAAAAATTTTGTATACATATTATCCTTTACTATCCATCTTGATAAAATAGCGATTATATAAGCAGTAATGATAAAAGACAGTGTATAAATTCCAAAGGGATAAGAGCTCAAAATATCTTTGAATAATCCGGCAATAACAGCATAATAAAGAATTATTTTAGAGTTAGTTATGATGATAGGAACAAAACTTAATATTGCAAATCTCAAATTATTTAAAGGCGGAGGAATTATGGGAATAAGAGTGTAGTCTATGAAGATGGAAAAGAATGTGATTAAAACGATGAAAATTAATTTTTTCATTTTTGCTTTAGCAGAATTACGGTTCTGGGTTTTAAAAAATTTACCTTGGGTTTAATTATTGCAGTTTTATAAAAACCATAATTTATAATATCTTTGATTTCTCCAATAACAATACCTTTGGGATAGATATTCCCTAATCCTGAGGTAACTACAACTGCCCCTATTTTTGTTTTACTCTCTGAAGAGATAAATTTCATTTGTAACTTATCTCCTTCCATGGTTCCATATACTAAACCAATTTCTTGTGTATCTTCCGTCATTGCAGGTACTCGTGAATTGGGGTCGTTTATACACATTATTTTGGATATACTCTCTCCTACCTCTATTACCTTTCCGATAAGACCAGCGGAATTCAAGCAGACCATCTCTTTATATACTCCTTCTTTAAAACCAAGATCGACAAAAATTATCTTCCTATTCTCTGAATAATCGAAACCAATCACTTCCCCCGTGATGGCGGAATAAAGCGCATTTTTTTTAAACTCCAGAAGGCTGCGTAGTTGTTGGTTTTCTAAACGGAGATGATTAAGTTGCCAATTTTCTAATCTCAATTTTATGTTTTCTTCCGTTAGCTTCTTATTCTCACTAATTATCTGTTTATAATCATAATGATGCATCAGGAAATAGGCAGTATTTGTTAAAACGGTGAGAGGAAGCTTAAAGAATTTTATGAAGGAGTTTCTTAATTTCTCGGTGTTTTTACGGGGTATACTTAGAAGGACGATACATAATATTAATAAAAAATAGTATTTAGAAGAAGATTTTTTCTTCACATCTTAAAAAGAAATACAACCCTCCGTACTTTTCTCTATGATTCAAGTTTTGTGGAAACTGTTACTCTTTTTAGATACTTCAATTCATTGAGGACCTTACCTGTTCCTAAAGCCACTGCGGTCAATGGTTCATCTGCTACATGGACAGGAAGCCCCGTTTCTTCTGATATTAATTTGTCTATACCACGTAAAAGTGAACCTCCTCCTGCCAGCACAATTCCTCTTTCTATAAGGTCGGCAGACAATTCTGGTGGGGTTTTTTCTAAAGCAAAACGAGTTAGTTCTACGATGGCTCTAATAGGTTCTTGCATTGCTTCTCTAATTTCTTCAGAGTTAATGGTGATTGTTTTGGGTAATCCTGCTACGAGGTCTCTTCCTTTTACTTCCATATTCATTTCTTCTTCCAAAGGATAGGCAGAACCAATCTTAATTTTAATTTCTTCTGCAGTGCGTTCACCAATCATCAGATTATAAGTCTTTTTTAAATACTCAATAATTGCCTCATCCATTTCATCTCCACCTACCCTAATACTTCTCGAGAGGACAATTCCTGCGAGAGAAATTACCGCTATTTCCGTGGTTCCTCCACCGATATCTATGATCATATTCCCAGCAGGTTCTTGAATAGGCAAACCCACTCCAATAGCAGCAGCCATGGGTTCCTCAACGAGATAAACCTGTCTTGCACCGGCATGAAGCGCAGAATCTTTAACCGCACGTTTTTCTACCTCGGTAATTCCTGAGGGTATGGCGATTACAATGCGTGGCCTTACAAGAACTCTTCGTTCATGGACTTTATTGATAAAATAACGCAACATTCTTTCAGCTATCTCAAAATCCGCAATGACACCGTCTTTCATGGGTCTAAGAGCGATGATATTACCAGGGGTTCTTCCTAACATTCTTTTAGCTTCTTCTCCAACCGCTAAGACGTTATTTGTTCCGCGTTCAATGGCTACTACCGATGGTTCACAGAGTACTATCCCCTTTCCCTTCACGTAGACCAAAGTAGTTGCTGTGCCTAAATCAATTCCCATATCATTTGAAAAAAGCCCCATTAAATAATTAAGCCCCCGTGGGATATAATCAAATATCTTCATTTTCCCCTCTCTATATTTTAAAGGTTATTCTTGTATTGTTTTATTTGTATATATTTTATCACAGTAATAATCCATGTCAAACTATTTTCTTAATATAATTATTAACAAAAACAGGAACATAATCTATATTTTCATTTCCGATAATATTTTTTATACTTTGCATAAGGTCGTTATTGGGCTCCACTTCCAATTCTTTGCCTAAATCTAGCCAAGACTTATTCGTAGAGTCATTATGAAACTCAAATATTATTCGAGTTTTTCCTGGATGGTTAGCGAATAAATTTTTCAATTCCTTCAAATCTTCTTCAAGTAAACTCTGTCCAATCTTTAAAATTATTGCTTTTGTGAATCTTTTCTTGACTTCTTCTAAAGGGAATATCTCGGTTGTAATGATACGGGGAGAATCTTCACGTAAAGAAAGTTTACCGTGTAGTAATATGCAACTATTATTGTAAATAAACTTTTCGAATTTTCTATATATTTCTGGAAAAACAATTACCTCGACCTCTCCCGAAAGGTCTTCTACCATCATAACCGCCATAAGTTCGTTTTGTCTTCGGGTGGTAGTTTTTTTAAATCTGGATATCATTCCACATAGAAATATCTCATCGCCATCTTTAAGGGTATTTAATTCTGCAATTTTTACATTGGAGTATTTTTTTATCAATTCTTCAAACTTTGCCAAAGGATGTCCAGTAATATAGAATCCTAATAATTCTTTTTCAAAATTTAAGAGTTGATTTTCCGGCCATTCCTTGATGTTTGGTATAGGTTTGTAGCTCCTGCGAAATACAGAAGTACTAAAGGGATCAAAAAAGGTGTTTTGTTTTACTACTCTATCTTTTTGTAGACTATTTGCTACTTCAATAGCATCATCTAATATAGCCATAAGTTGGGCTCTTTTTAGACCAAACCTATCAAACACTCCACATTTTATCATGCTTTCGATTACTTTGTGGTTAACGGTTCTTAAATCAACTCTTTCACAAAAGTCGTAAAGACTCCTAAAAGGTCCATTATTATTCCTTGCCTTTATTATTTCGTTTACTGCTGTCTCACCAACATTTTTTATTGCTGTAAGTCCAAAACGAATAGTATCGTAAGAAATCAAGGTAAAATTAGCGAAACTTTCATTTATGTCCGGAGGCAAGACTTTTATATTTAATCTTAAACACTCGTTGATATATTGAACCACCTTTTCTGTATTATCTTTTTCACTTGTGAGTAATGCAGTCATAAACTCAGGAGTAAAATTTGCCTTCAGATATGCAGTCCGATAGGAAATTAAAGCATAGGCCGCAGAGTGCGACTTATTAAAACCATATCCTGCAAAGAATTCTATTTGGTTAAAGATTTTATTTGCTGTATCTATATTTATGCCGTTTCGTGAAGCTCCTTCTATAAAAGACTTTCTTGCACGGTCCATTACTTCTGGATTCTTTTTACTCATAGCGCGACGAAGCACGTCCGCTTGAGCCATACTGAATCCTCCTATTTCAGAAGCGATACGCATAACCTGTTCTTGATACAGAATTGTTCCATAGGTTTCTTTCAGAATCGGTTCTAACTTCTTATGATCATATCTTACAGAAACCTCTCCCCTTTTTCGTTTGATAAAATCTTCTACCATACCCGCTCCCAGTGGACCGGGGCGAAAAAGCGCTAAGATGGCAATAATGTCTTCAAATTTCTCTGGTTTTATCCTTTTTAGTAGTTCCCTCATTCCCACACTCTCTAATTGAAATATGCCAGAAGTTTCACCTTTCTGTAGGACTCTAAAAGTTTTTTTATCATCCATTGGGATATTATTAATGTCCAAAGATATATTCCTTGCCCGCTGAATTATTTTTATTGTTTCATTGATTACCGTAAGGGTTCTTAAGCCAAGGAAGTCTATTTTGAGAAGTCCCATCTTTTCCAGAGCATCCATAGAATATCCAGTAATAATCTGGCCGTCTCCCATCTTGCATAATGGGATGTATTCGGTGAGAGGCTTTTCTGCAATTACTACTCCAGCAGCATGGGTAGAAATATGACGTGTTAAACCCTCTAAAGAAAGTGCGATATCAATAAGTTTATGAACTTGAGAGTCATTTTTATACAAGTAGTGTAACTGTGGTTCTATTTTGAGAGCCTGTTGAAGATTTATATTAGGATCATGGGGAATTAATTTTGCAATTTTGTCTACTTCCCCATAAGGCATATTAAGAGCTCTACCCACATCTCTTACTACTGCTCGTGCCATCATCGTTCCAAAAGTAACTATCTGAGCGACGCATTCTTTACCGTATTTTCTTACCACATAGTCAATTACTTCCTGTCTTCTTTCATAACAAAAATCTATATCCATATCGGGCATACTGATTCTTTCAGGGTTGAGAAATCTTTCAAAGAGTAACCCATATTTTAAAGGATCAATATCGGTGATACCGAGCAGATAGCTTACTAAACTACCTGCTGCCGAACCACGTCCTGGTCCTACAGGTATTTTTTGTGATTTTGCGTAGTGGACAAAATTCCATACAATTAGAAAATAGCCTACAAAACCAGAGTCTTTTATTATTTTTAGTTCGTGGTCCAAGCGTTTTAGAACCTCTTCACTTGGATTTTTATATTTTTTATACAGTTCCTCTTCACATAATTCCTTTAGATACTCAAACTTTGATTTTCCTTCGGGAGGAGAAAAATGTGGTAAGTGTATCTGATTGAAGTCTAATTCCAGATTGCACTGTTCAGTGATGGCTATGGTATTGGTAATTGCTTCGGGTATTTCGCTGAATTTCCTTTGCATTTCTTCCGGCGTTTTGAAATAAAATTCATTTGAACCAAAACGCATATGGTTAGGGTCTTCTATATTGGTTTGTGTCTGAATGCAGAGGAGAATTTCGTGAGCGGCTGCGTCTTTTTCATAAAGATAATGCACATCGTTAGTAGCCACCGTAGGTAGACTAAGTTCTTTAGCACAGTTTATGGCCATTTTGTTTATTCTATTCTGTTCTTTCAAATTCTGGTCTTGTATTTCAATATAAAAATTATCTTTTCCAAAAATCTGTTTAAACTCTTCAAGAGTTTCCAGGGCAATCTTAATTTGTTCAGTGTTGAGAAGATAAGAAAGTTCTGATTTCAGACAACCGCTTAAACCAATCAAACCATGTGAGTATTGGCTAAGCAGTTCCTTGTCAATACGAGGTTTATAATAAAAACCTTCAAGATATCCTTTGGAAACAAGATTTATTAAATTCTTATATCCCTCTTCATCTTTTACCAGAAGCGTAAGATGATGAGCTGCATCTTGAATGCCATGAGAGGTTTTTTCAAAACGGTTATTGGGAGCCACATAGACTTCGCATCCGATAATCGGTTTGATTCCTTTCTCCATACACGCTTGATAAAATTCTATGGCTCCAAATATATTTCCATGGTCGGTTATGGCTAAGGCTGGCATGCGAAATTGGTTAGCAAGGTCAATCAGTTCCAAAATTCGGCAAGCACCGTCTAGGAGACTATACTGGGTGTGTGTATGTAAATGGACAAAATTGGCATGTTTCATTTTGGTGTAATGTCATCTTTTATGTTGTTTAATCTGTAGTAGTTTATTTTCCCATACCTACACGTTGGATGCGTTGAAGGAGTTTTCCTTCGGTTTGTATAGAGGGTGCAATAATTATTTCTGCCCGATGCATTTCTTTTATATTCTTTGCTCCCAATGAACCCATAGCAGTTGCTAGAGCTCCTACAAGGTTCTGTGAACCGTCGTCTATCTTAGCCGGGCCAAAGAGAATTTCTTCAAGATTTCCCGCTGTACCTACATAGATTCTCGTTCCTCGCGGAAGATTGAGATGAGGAGTCGCCATGCCCCAATGGTAACCTCGCCCGGGAGCTTCTTTCGCCCGAGCAAAAGCAGAACCAACCATCACTGCATCTGCTCCGCAGGCAAATGCTTTACAAATATCTCCTCCAGTACGCATACCCCCGTCTGTGATAATGGGGATATATTTTTTTGTTTTCTTATAATAAAAGTCTCTCGCCGCTGCGCAGTCTATTGTGGCGGTAACTTGAGGGACACCAATTCCCAAAACTCCTCTTGTAGTGCATGCTGCACCGGGACCAATTCCTACAAGGATGGCAGCTGCTCCCGCCATCATTAATTCTAAGGTAGTCTCATAGGTAACACAGTTTCCTATGACTACCGGAATTCTCATTTTTCTACAGAAGTCTGCATAATCAAGAATTTCATATTGATTAGCAATGTGTTTTAAGGTTGCTACTGTAGACTGAACTACAAATATATCTACTCCTGAATCATAAGCAATTTTCCCAAATTTCTTGGCCCTTTGAGGAATACTCGATACCGCACAGGGGACTCTTGCTTTTTTTATCTCTTTAATTCTTTTTTCAATCAGTTTTTCTTTAATCGGTTCACGATAAATACTCTGTACCAGATGAGTAGCTTCTTCAGGACTTGCTTCGGCAATTCTTTTTAATACACGGTCGGGATTATTGTAACGCGTCTGTACTCCTTCAAGATTAAGAACTGCTAACCCTCCCAATTTACCCATGGTGATACTAAATTTTACATCTACTACTCCATCCATGGCAGCAGCAATTATGGGAACTTTAAAGCACATAGAACCTAATCGCCAAGAAGTGTCAACTTCTTCAGGATTTATAGTTATCTTTCCTGGCACCAACGCTACTTCGTCAAAGCCGTAACAACGCCGCGCTTTTTTACCAATACCAATCCATTCTCCCATGATTTATCCTTTCGGTTTCACCTCCTCCTCTGAAGGCACTATGTGGGGTGTAATGAAAATTATTAGCTCCGTATTTTTTAACTCTTTACTCCTTTTTTGAAAGGGTATGCCCAGTAAGGGAATGTCGCTTAAGATGGGGATACCTGTCTTTGTATCTCTCAACTCTTGAGTGATCAACCCTCCAATGACTAAGGTCTCTCCGTCTTTAACCATTACCTGGGTAGTAGCGGAACGTGACATAATCAACGGATAGCGAGTCGCAGGGTCATCGGAAGTATATCCTTGTAATAAACTTGCCGTAGGCTCAATTTTCATAATAATATCTCCCGTTTCGCAGATATAAGGAGTAACTGAGAGAGTTACGCCCACTTCTTTTTCTTCCCAACTAACCGTTGTAGTAGTTACCCCTCCGGTGGTCTCAGTAGTAGTCGTTCCGGTTTGATAAGGAATCTTTGAAGTAACATTTATTTTGGCCTCTTCATTATTTAAAGTGGTAATGGTAGGTTTAGAAAGGATATTAGCGTGTTCACGCTTCATAAGTGCTTCTAAAACCATGGCAATCTCTTCCGCATTTAAGGTTCCATATTTAAAAAATCCTTTTCCTATTCCCGAAGTGGAATCAATAGTAAATCCCGAGGTAAGCTTATCACTTGTAGAAGCTCCGCTTCTTGGCTTTACCCAGGTCCATTCTATTCCCAAAGTTTCGGTATCCGTTAAAGAAACATCTAAGATCTTTGCCTCAATGTTAACTTGTCTCGGTTTTACATCTACCTGTGTAACGAGTTCTTCAATCTTATTTAGATTGGAGATGACATCTATGACTACCATCTTATTTGAACGGCTGTCGACTACTACTTTTCCCTCAGAAGAAAGTAAACCACCATCACTGATTAAAGTCTTTAACTTATCTACTTGAATATAAAGGGGGGTAAAAGTTTTAGAGGTGGTTTTCTTTTCTGCTAATTCTACTTTAACAACTTTATAGAGGTTATCTTCTTTTATAAACGTATAATCAACCATACGGAGGATAGTATCCAGCGCACTCTCCATATCTACATCTTTAAGATTTATCGTAATGGGAAGAGAAGGTAAATCTGGTGGTGTTACAATATTTACATCTGCCTCGCGGGCAATACTTTTGATGATATTTCTTATATCTACATCTCTAAAATCAAAAGAAATTATTCTCTTTGCTTTTTTCTTTTCTTCGATTACTTCTTTGACAATTGTTTCTGCTTCTTCTTTGATCTTCTGTAATTCTTTTTCTGATTTTACTACCTCTGCAATCCCTCGTGCTTTTTCTTTAAGCAACACTTCTTCTATTTCCCTTTTTTTTGCCTCTTCATTAGCTAGTTCTTGTGCACTAAGCCTCTGTTGATTCTCTAATGTTGAAACGCTTGATACTCTTTCTTTATCCAGCTGTACTTTTTCTTGAGGATTGAGTAAGGTTAACGTATCATTGACTTTAAAATCTATTCCTTTTTCTAGGCTTCTAATTTCGCAAATAGCTACCTGGCGAGAGGTTTTAAAAATGATAAGTTCTCCTACAAACTTGTTTTGACGATAGGCATAGAAAAAAGTCTTCTCTTCTAAACCATCGATACTTCCCCTATCTATCGCAATCAGTTTATTCTGGATATCTACGAGAATTATCTTAGTTTCTAAAGAAGCGTTTGTGTTTCTTAGAAAACCAAAGATTAAAACTGAAATAAAAACCGCTGATATTTTTATATATCTAAAATTCATCGGCTAACTCCAGAATAACCTCTTCTTTTTCCTGTATTCCTTGGAGAACAACTTTTTTCTTTTCTATTCTTAATACTTTTTTACCCTCGATAATTTCTCCTTCTCCCAGAATCTCTTCGTTAATTATAGCTAAATTACGCTTACCCGTTAAAATACCCTTAAGCTGCAGTTTGATGTCTCTGCGTTGCTTAAATGGTTCTTGGATAGCCATTTCTTTTTCTTTGAGTTTTCTTTCTTCTCTTTCCTTTATAAAAAACCACGATTCAAAGGGGTTTCGTAACGTCGTTATTTCTTCGGATAGAACTTTTTTAAGAGACAATAAATAATAAAAAAGTAGAAATATAAATAAAATTCTTCTATTTACTAACATACATGACAAGTTCGGTTTCTGCAAGTATAAATCCATTCGCCTTAGGTGAACTGACAGTTAACCTTTTAATATCTAATAGAAAAGGAAGCGATTCTAAACTTTTTATATAAGACATAAGGTTAGAATATCTTGCATTTATTTTCATCTTGATTGACAACGCGTCATATTTTTCATATTTTACCATAGGGGCCGTAGTTATCAAAATAAATTCTATATCACCGGATTTTGTAATGGAAGTAAGCTCATTTAGAATCTCTGCCACCTTTTCTTTGGCTACCAAAGCATTTTTAGATTCGGCTATTTGCTTGTCTAAAGATTCTGAAACTTTTGATATCTGGTTGTATTCTTCTTCGTATCTCTGCTGGTCTTTAAGCAGACTCTCGATAGAAAAAAATTCAGTCTTTTTACGGTTTAGTTCTTCTTGTTTTGCTAAATTTTCCAGATTAGCGTTTTTAATCTTTTTGAGATCCCCCGGCACAAAGAGTCGTAAGAAAATTATAAAGATAAACAATGCTAATAGATACATTTCTCGCTTAGATTTTAATAAACCACTACCTCTACTGATATTATTGATGTTTATTTTAAACATTTTATAAATTCAATTTACCAATTATTTCGAAACGGACTATATCCTTTTCAAATTTTTCATCAAATATTCTCTCGGATTGCTTTAGGTATAGTTCTTTAAAATAGGGCAATTGGTTTATTTTGGATAAAAACACTGCGATTTTATTATGGGATAATCCACATCCTTTTAAAAAACAGTTGTTTTCTTCTCGTTCGAAACCAAACTCCTCTAACCATACTTCCTCAGGAATATAATCTGCAATTGCTTTCAGTAAATTATAAACAAATTTTTCTTTTTGTGAGATGAGTTGCCTAATTGGCTCCAAATTCTTAACCTCCTCTTCTTTAATAGCAAGCTGGTCTTTTAACAGATTTAGTTTGTCCTCTTTGGTTTTTAGCTCAGCCTCTGCAGACATCTTTAGGGTAGCAATTTTTTGGTCTAGTTTCACGATTTCTTTTGTTTTTCTATTGGTGGTTGATTTGATCTTCAATAGGATACCAAAGGCGAGTGATTTCCAGGAAAGAAGAAGTATGAAAATTACAATAATAATCTTAAATTGGTTTAAATTTAGTCTTTCTTGTTCTTTTCTTTCTTTCTTTATTAAGTCCTTAGGCAAGAGATTCAGTTTTGTTTTCATTTATAAAATCGCCTCCAAAGCTAAGCCCATTGCCGTTACAAAACGCAATGAATTATTCTGTGCGTATTTTATATCTTTAATCTTTTCAGAGAATACCACATCTTTAAAGGGGTCTAGTTTCTCTACTTTAATGCCCAATTGTTGTTTAAGATAAAGGTCGAGATGGCCAAGGAGAGCTCCTCCACCAGTAAGGAATATACATTCCACACTCTTTTGCGGGGAGATATCAATATAATAATCTAATGAACGTTTTATTTCAATTATTGCATCTTCTATAACCTTCTTTATTATACCTTTAACTTTATCTTCTCCATTGTTTTCCATTTCTAGAGAACTTAAAGAAAATTCTCTTTTTATTTTTTCTGCATCTTCCCAACTGACTTTAAGAGTTTCTTTGATCGCTTTGTTGATTTCTGAAGCCCCAATGTTTATGCATTCTCTTCTAAAACGTGGAATACCATTGTCTATAATCTGTATTACTGCATTTTTAGCTCCAATATCTAAGATGCATACGCTATCAGTAGTATTAAGGATTCCTTTTTCTCTTGCTAAATAAAACTGTGCTAAACAATCCACATCTATAGCCACAGGTTCAATATTTGCTTCTTTCAATATCTCTAATTGATTGATTATTGTTTCTTTCATTGTTGCAGCTAAAACTAAACTGATTTTTTTTACGCCCATTTCCTCAAACGTGTTTAATATAGCATAATCTATAATCATTTTTTCTAAATCGTATATGATATGTTTTTGCGCCTGCCATCTTATAGTCTTATTAAGCTCATCTTCAGGCATATGGGGGAGGGTGAGAAATTTTATTACAGGTTCTGTTCCGTAAAGATTGACTACCGCTTTTATTCTTTCTGTTTCTACTTCCAGTTTGCTTATTGCTTCGCGAATTGTTTGGACGACGGTCGTGTTTTTCAAAGAATCTATGTATATTGGAAAATCTTGGTAAGTTAAATTCTCTAACATAATGTTTTTTTCTTGATTCTTGAAAAGAAGAGCAATTTTTACTCCACTCTTTCCGATATCCACTCCGTAAATTTTTTCCCGATGTATGATTTTATTCTTACGAGAAGAATTTTTCATAATTTTTTTGTTATTAATTATATCAAAATTATGCTCATAATTAAAAGAGAAAACAGGATACGATAGGCTATAAATATCTTAAAAGTGTGATGTTTCACGAATCTAATTAGAAAATCTATTGCTAATATACTAGAAATGCAGGAGGAGATAAACGCTAAACCATGTTGGTTAGATAAATAGCAAGAGAAATCATGTAGAATATCGTGCGATTTTAATATGACCGAACCAAGAATTATAGGAAAGGAAAGAAAAAAAGAAAACTTTACAGCGTTTTCTCTGTTCATGCCCATAAGAAGGCCACCTACTATAGTTATACCTGAGCGAGAAATACCTGGAATAATTGCAAATGTCTGTGTTATCCCAATGAACAATACTTGGGAAATATTAAGCTCAGCGATATTTTTATTTTTTTTGCTAAATTTATCAATAAAATAGAATAGAACCGCAAAACCACCGATATTTAATGCCACTAGTAAAGGTTTATAGAATATTTTTTCTACTTCTGTTTCAAATAATTTTCCAAAGATTGCTGCGGGAATTGTAGCCAGTATAATTAGCCAGAATATCTTCCCTTCCTCTGATTTGTTAATGTTTTTATTTCTTAAAAAAGATATTCCTCCTTTAATCACAGAAGAGCTAGCAAAGTTCCTGCATGGAAAAATACCACTGAACTTAAAGAAATTTTTTCTTTAAATAACCATGAGAAAATAATTAAATGTCCAGAACTGCTGATGGGTAGAAACTCGGTTATACCCTGAATAACTCCCAAAAGGATTATTTTATACATCTATCTCTTATATTTACCTACCAATTCTGCTTCTTCAATAATATTCCCTTCCATCGCTTTAAGAACACTTTCCTTGTCTAAACCAGGAGGAAGATTGAGCCTTTTTTTCAAGGCAAAGATTTTAAAAAAATAACGATGAGGTTTTCCAGGGGGAGGACATGGCCCACCATAGCCAATGTTACCAAAATCATTTATTCCTTGTTTTGCTCCAAAATCTAATATTTCTTTAGGAGGAATTCCTGCATCAAGCTTATTAGTTTCCTTAGGAATGTCATATATTACCCAGTGAACCCATGTTTTAAATGGGGCATCGGGGTCATCACAGATAATCACGAAACTTTCTGTCTCTTCGGGAAAATATTTCCAAGCAAGGTGTGGCGATATGTTCTCACCTTGGCAGGTAAATTTTGGTGGAATAAACTCATTAGATTCGAAAGAGCTACTGGTTATTTCTATGGCAAAGGCATTTTTTAACATGGCAAAAATAATGATTAAAAATAAATTTAATTTATTCATCATCCTCCCTTACTTTATTATAAAATTATTGAAAAAATTTTTTAATTTCTTCTGGTATAGGAGAAGATAACTTTAGTTCTTTTCCATTTATGGGATGGGGAAATTTTAATTCCACAGCATGTAAAAGTAATTTTTTTGTCCTTAGGTCATAATCTCGAGCAAACACAAACTTTCGTTCTCCAACTATAGGATGTCCAATTTGTTTAAAATGAAGACGAATCTGATTCTTTCTTCCGGTAAAAGGTTCAATTTCTAATATCGTGTACTCTGGCTTTCGCAATATTATTCTGTAGTTTGTAATGGCGATTTTTTTATCTGAACCGTCGAATAGATAGTTTTTAATTGTTCCATTATCCTTCTCTATCCAACCATGGACAACACCTATATATTTTTTATTAATTTTTCTTGATCGGAATAGCCCCATAATTTTCTTTTGTATTGTTTTACTCTTAGCAAAGATAACCAGCCCTGAGGTATCTTTATCTAAGCGATGGCAGGGGAATAAAGGTTTTTCGTATTCCTTATTAAGTAATTGAAGTAGAGAATCTTTATCTTGCGGATTGAAAGGGGCGGTTAATATTCCTTGAGGTTTATTAACTATCAGTAACCATCTGTCTTCATAAATTTTTCTATATTCTTGCATGAGGAAGGGTTCTATCTGAATTAGAGATTGGAGATTCAACCTGTTTAAATTTATCGTCAAATTTCTCCAGATTTATCACTGCACGTTCATAGCTTTTGTTTGCGTCTTTTAGATGCGCACCAGTTTTTTCAAACTCTTCACAAAACTTTCCAAACTCATTCCTTAAACGGGCAAGATTGTCTAAAACTTCCTGAGCTTGTTTCTCAATGGTTAGCCCTTTTAGGCCTCGTAAAATTATCATCAGGTAGGCATAGAAACTATTGGGAGACACCGGTATTACCTTTTTACTCAGAGCATAATCCCGAATACTCTTTTCATTATCTAAATTATCTTTTATAATCGTTTCGTAATAGACATTTTCTGCAGGAATGTAAAGTAAGGCAAAGTCATAGGTTCCTTCATCAGGAAGGATATATTTATTCGAAATATCTTCTATATGTTTATTCACCGCCCGAATAAAATCTTTACGAGCACGCATTTTTTCTGATTCTTCTTTTGCTTCCACTATTCTTTTGAAACTCTCCAAAGGAAATTTTGCATCTACAACCACCAAATTACCTCCAATTTTTATCACTGCGTCTGCTATCTCTCCGTTTCTAAACCGATGTTGCAAGATATAATACTCTTTAGGTATAATCTGCTCTAAAACGTTTTCTAACATAAACTGCCCAAACTCTCCTCTAAACTTAGGCTGACGGAGTAATTCTTGGAAACTGGCTATATCTTTACCTACTTCAAATATCTGTTTTGTCCCTTCTTCTAATTTACCCAATGTCTTATGTACGTTAGTTACTACGTTTGAAGTGTTTATTAAATTTTGGGTTACTTGATTTTGGAGATTGTTTAACTGGGAAGTGATTAGTTGGGTATTTCGGTCTAAAACCTCACTCCATTGACGAGCGAGGAGATTCAATTTCTCATCGGTATCTTTTTTTATAAATTCTGTTTCTTTATTTAGGTAACGTCTCAAAAAGAAAAATAAATAAAACAATAAACATAAGATTAATGTAGCTATTATAAATAATAAGATACCCATATAACCTATTTTATTCTATAAATATATATTAGTCAAATAAAAATAAACCAAATTTATTTACAAAATGAGACAGAAATTGTATAATCATTATTAACAATGATTAAGGTTTTGAAGGATTTATTTATAGGGACGGTTGACCTAATTTATCCTTTTCGTTGTGTTATTTGCCAGAACAAAATAAATATTAAAGAATTGGGTCCCTTATGTTTTAGCTGTTTTTATAGTATACAGTGGAATCACCCTCCTTTTTGCAGCGTCTGTGGTAGAAGTATTGCGGTAGAGTTGATTCCCGAGAATATTTGTGTTGATTGTAAGACAAAAAAACACTTCTTTAATCGGGCTTGGTCGGTTGCTCTGTATGAGGGGGTAATGCGTGAATGCATTCGTAAATTTAAATACGAACGTTACACTGGTCTGGTCTATTTTTTTGGAAAAATATTAAATGATTTTATTGCTAAGTTTATTAATATAGATAAATTTGATTATGTCCTTCCTATTCCTTTACACCCTACAAAATTAAGGGAAAGAGAATTTAATCAGGCACTTTTGCTTGCTTATCCTATTTCAAAGAAGTTTAGCAAGGCCTTGCTTAAGAATATCTATCGTGTTAAATTTACCCTACCGCAGAGTGAACTGAATGCAGAGGACCGTTTGTCAAACATTAAAGGGGCGTTTAAGATTAAAAAGCCAGAACATATTAGAGGAAAGAACATTCTTATTATTGACGATATTCTTACTACCGGTTCAACAGTCGATGAGTGTGCGAAGCTTTTGAAATCAAATGGTGCAAATCTTATAGAGGTATTGACCTTGGCCTGTTAGAAAAATGAGAATTTTGAGAAATTACATATTTGGTGAAGTTGCTAAACCTTTCTGGCTGTATATGTTCATCTTTACTTTTGTTCTTGTGAGCGGAAATATTATAAGATTAATAGAACTCATAATTATTAAAGGGATTTCTTTATTAGATGTAATGAGATTATTCCTTTGGCAGATTCCTTCTCTTATAAGTTATATATTACCTATGGCCATCCTTACTGCTCTTCTCCTTGGTTTAGGGAGGTTGTCTTCGGATTTAGAGATAACTGCTATCAAAGCCAGTGGTATAAATATTTTTCATTTAGAATTACCTTTAGTGCTTACAGGAGTGATTTTTAGCCTTTTCTCACTTATTCTTAATAATGAGATAATTCCCTATGCCCGTTTTGCATCTCGTAAAATTATAAAACAGGTAGGGATTAAAAATCCGACCGCTTATTTTGAGCCCGGCACTTTTATCAGGAATTTTGAGAATTATATTTTGTTCTTTTATGGTATTAATGGAAATATGCTCTACAATATAAGAATATATGAGTTAAAAGAAGATGGATTGCCGAGGACAATTATTGCACAACAGGGTAAGATAACGACTTTAACCGATAAAAAAACAGTTAAGCTGGAGCTGTTCGTAGGAACTTCTGATGAACCTAGCCCCAACGATCCCAGACGATTTTATAAACTTAATTTTAAGACTTATACCATAAACTTGAAAATACCTGTTGAGTTTATGGAAGAAACCATAAATAAGAAACCCAAGGAGATGAATATACAAGAATTGATAAGTGAGAAAGAAAAACTTTCTATCAAGAATATAGACATATCACCTATTGAGACAGAGATACATAAAAAGATTGCCTTATCTTTTGCCTGTCTTGTTTTTGTATTTGTTGGTTTTCCGTTAGGTGTTCTTACAAAAAGAAGAACGGGCGCGGTTGCCTTTGGTTTGAGTTTAGTAGTTTTAGGATTGTATTATCTTATAATGATTGGTGGAGAAGCACTGGCTATTCAAAGATTGGTAAAACCGCCTTTGGCAATGTGGTTGGCTAATATTATATTAGGGATTATGGGGGTAATTTTAAATATTTATGTATATAAAAATTAATAAATAATGAGAATAATTGAAAAATATATCTTAAAAAATTTTCTTCTTCCCCTTATTTACATCAGTGCCTCTTTTGTTTTGCTTTTTGTTATCATCGATATATTCGGACACCTCGATGAATTTATTCGGGCTAAAGTAGAATTAAGGTTTATTCTGAACTATTATTTTAACTATCTTCCCATTATCTTTGTTCAGGTATTACCTTTTTCAGGATTATTGGCAAGTATATATTCACTGGGTAACCTGCAGAGATACAATGAAATAACTGCAATGCATTCCTGTGGAATTGGTCTATTTAAGATTATAAGGCCATATTTTGTAATCGGCCTTATGTTAAGTATTCTTACCTATATTCTGAACGAAAAAGTAAATCCTCATGCATTTAGAATTACCTATAACCTAAAGGAAAATTTCGAAAAAAATAAACTACAAAGAGGTTATATTGAAAATGTTACACTTTATGGAAAAGATAATAGAATTATTTATGCACGTCGATATGATATGGAGAAGAAAATTCTCTATGACCTTGTTATCTTGGAACACGATAGAAAACAAATACTTACTACCAAAATTACTGCAAGGTTAGCAATATGGGAAGAGAAAACATGGAAACTCTATGGTATTGTGATCTATCGTTTAGACCCAGAAGGGCATTTTTTGGGTGAACCTGATTTTCGTGAAGACCGAGAGATGCAATTGACCGAATCACCCCAGGATATCATTCGCAACGATATCATTGCCGAAGCAATGAGCAGTGATCAACTTCGAGATTATGTGGAGAGATTTAAGGGTAGCTCGGATAAGATAGTGCGTCGTTTCTTAGTAGAATTGGAACAAAAAAGAGTTTTTCCATTTTATGTATTTATACTTATTCTTTTAGGTATACCTTATGGACTCGTCCGCCAGAGTATTGGCAAATTTATGTGTGTGGGGATAGCGTTTGCTACAGGAATTTTATTCTATGGAATGAACGCCGTAAGTCTTGGGCTCGCTAAGGCAGGAATGCTTCCTCCTTGTATTTCTGCATGGCTGGTTCCTTTTGTTTTTATAGTTTTTAGCATAATTCTTATAAAAAAGAGTCCCCATTAATATTTTAAATCAAGTTCCTAATTTCCAAGAAGAAAGATATTTTTTTTGTTCGTAAGTAAGACTATCTATTTTTACTCCAATAGTTCTTAATTTAAGTAAAGCTATAGAATCATCAATGTCCTCAGGTACAGGATAGACTTTCTTTTTTAATCTTTTACCATAATTCTTAATGTATTCCACCGCTAACGCCTGATTGGCAAAACTCAGGTCCATAACCTGGGCAGGATGACCTTCAGCAGAAACAAGATTTATCAACCGGCCCTCGCCTAAAAGATAAATTTTTCTATTATTCTTAAGAGTATATTCTTCTACAAATTCCCTAATTTTCTTCTTTTTTATACTTAGTTTATTAAGGGTAGGGATATCGATTTCTACATTGAAGTGTCCAGCGTTAGCCAAGATGACGCCCTCTTTCATCGATAGAAAATAATCTTTACTTAACACTTTGACATTTCCTGTTACTGTAACCAATATATCTGCTATTCTGACTGCTTCTTTTAAGGGCATTACCTGGTATCCATCCAAACACGCTTCTAGTGCTTTCAAGGGTTTAGTTTCGCATATAATTACATTAGCCCCCATACCTTTAGCACGCATCGCTACACCTTTTCCACACCACCCATAACCACAGACGACGAAATTTGTCCCAGCGATTAACCGATTGGTTGCCCGGATTATTCCATCGAGTGTAGATTGTCCGGTTCCATAGCGGTTATCAAAAAGATGTTTGGTTTGGGCATCATTTACGGCAATAATCGGGTATTTTAATTTTCCTTCTTTCTCTAATGCCCTTAATCTAATTACTCCGGTAGTAGTTTCTTCCGTTCCTCCCCAGGGTAAGCTGGTGCGTGGGTGCGCCGATATTCTCGTGTGCTTATGAATGGTAGAAACCAAATCTGCTCCATCGTCCATGGTAATTTGAGGCTCTATGGCTAAACAAGAGTTTATATGGCGATAATAAGTTTTTTTATCCTCTCCTTTTATAGCAAATACGGATATTTTAGAATTTTTGATTAAACTGGCTGCGACATCATCCTGGGTGGATGAAGGATTAGAGGCGCATAAAGCTATTTCTGCTCCTCCTTTCTTTAGAATCTCCATCAACACGGCAGTTTCTGTGGTAACATGCAGACAGGCAGAAATTCTAATTCCTCTAAGCGTTTTTTCTTTAGCAAATCTCTCGCCGATTAATCTTAATACCGGCATATTATTTCTTGCCCATTCAATCCTTAAAGAACCTTTCTTTGCTAAATTGATATCTTTTATCTCGTACCGCATCTTATTTCTCCTATGTAGATTTTTGAATTTCCTTTACCTTGTCCAATTTCTCCCAGCTGAATTCCGGTTCATTTCTGCCAAAATGTCCATAACAGGCGGTTTTAAGATAGATGGGTCTTAAAAGGTTAAGTGTTTCAATTATACCTTGAGGAGTTAAAGAAAAGTGTTTTTTAATAATTTTAATGATTTTTTCTTCAGGGATTTTACCTGTTCCATAGGTATCCACATAGATTGCTAAAGGTTCTGCTTGTCCAATGACATAGGCAAGTTGTACACAACACTTTTCTGCAATTTCTGCGGCAACGATATTTTTAGCAAGGTATCTTGCCATATAACTAGCAGAACGGTCTACTTTTGTGGGATCTTTTCCAGAAAATGCTCCTCCCCCATGGGAAATTATTCCTCCGTATGTATCTACAACAATCTTTCTTCCCGTCATTCCTGTGTCGGACTGAGGACCACCGATAACGAATTTTCCCGTTTCATTTACGTAAAATTTTGTTTTTTTATCAACGAATTTTCCTAAAACTGGGAAGGCTATAGTATTAATAATTTCTTTTCTCGCCTCTTTAGTTATCTGCTGTTTCGTTTTATCCAAAATATCTTCAGTATGTTGACAGGCCAAAACTACCGAATCCACACGTAAAGGTTTACCATTATCATACTCTACCGTTATTTGAGATTTTCCGTCCGGACCTAAATATCCTAAAATTTTCTTTCTTCTCACTTCGGCCATTCTCCTTACTAAACGATGGGCCAAAACTATAGGCAGAGGCATAAATTCTTCAGTTTCTCGACAGGCGTAGCCAACCATAATTCCTTGGTCTCCCGCGCCTCCTCGATTCACTCCTTGGGCAATGTCGGGTGATTGAGTATGAATAGCATTTAGGATAGCACAGGTATTGTAATCCAGGCCATAGCAAGGATGGGTATAACCGATATTATATAAAAGTTTCCGCACGAGTTTATGCGTATCTACATACCCCGAGGTAGTAATCTCTCCTCCTACAATAATTAATCCCATCGTAACATAGGTTTCACAAGCAACACGACCATTCTTATCCTGTCTCAAAACTTCATCAAGAACAGCATCCGAAATCTGGTCGCAAAGTTTATCGGGATGCCCTTCTGTCACGGATTCAGAGGTAAGTAAATATCTTTTTCTTTCCATATTAAGTCCTTTCTTTACCAAAATATTTCTGTGCTTCTTCGTAAGCTTCGACGTCTCCGATATCAAACCATTTCCCTGCAAATTTATGACCCAGAATTTCTATTTTATTTTTAAGCAGATATTCTAAAAAGTGACCCAAGGCGTCTTGAGGGTTATTCTGGGCCAGATACGCCTTTACAAAATTGATAGCAAATTTGGGAAGAAAATAGATCCCTATTCCAATAAGTGTAGAGAAAGGTTTATTTGGTTTTTCTACGAATTTAGTAACTCGATTAGAGGTATCTATTTCCACTACCCCAAATTTTTTAGCACAATCAACACATTTTATATCAAAAATTCCTATATTTATACTATGATTTCTTTGAGAGAATTTAATAAAGTTCTCTAAATCAAAGTCAAAAATATTATCTCCGGCAATAACCAGAATATCGGTATCTATATTAGATTTTTTAATTGCGAAGTCAAGATCTCCTAAGGCTCCTAAACGGTTTTCCTCGGCATTGGTTAAATCGTTAATGAGACTGGTTTTTTTACTAAAATTTATTTTCTTGAGCCATTCTTCGAATAAAGCATAAAATCTATTGTTGCTTACGATGACAAGTTCATCTATCTCTTTAATTTTCTCTAATTTGTTTACTATAAATTCAACAATGGGTTTGTTATCTATTTTAAGTAATGCCTTGGGCAAATTTATAGTAAGGGGATAAAGTCTTGTAGCATATCCTGCTGCTAAGATTATTGCTTTCATCTTATTTACCTTTATGACTAATTTTTGCTAATCTTTTCTTTAAATAAGCAATTGGCTTTACAGGTGTAGGGTCTATCTGGTTCAAAATAGCTAAATAGTAACTAACAAAGTCTCCGATATAGATAAGAGATAAAATCCTTGCCATCAGCGACCTGCCTTCTGCACGAACCTCTTTAATTAGGAAACCGTCCTTTTTGAGAAGCTCCTTGGTTATCTCTATTCTCAGTCTTATCCGTGCTTGTTCAGTGTTATCCCTTAGTAAGAAGATTATGAAATTTTTAAGCACAGATTTTGGAAATCGCCAGCCCACTATTTCATTATGATTTAACTCAGGTAAGAAATTTATAGAAGAAAGCACCTTGGAGTTCTCTGCTAATTGTGCTCGCCAACGCATAGAAACAACATCTAAGTAATCTATTTGGCTATAAATTACTGGAAACCTGTTTAACATAAGCAAGGCGGTGTCAAAAGCAATGTTTTCTTTCTTGATTTCTGGACTAAGTTTTTTATCGCGCATCCTTTCCAAAAGATAGAAGGTCTCTTCTAATTCTGGCTCTAAGTTATTTAATATCTTAATCTTTTGTAAGAGGTAAAGAGGAACAAATACAAAATATCCTAATGATTGACGTGGTGGGTATCCGGAGGGAATTTTTATAAAAGGGATGTTTTTCCTCTGGGCTAAAGTAATGAGTTCTCCGCCAGAAGAAATAACGACTATTTTTGCTTTTTTTCTTCTTGCTTCTTGGAAAGAAGCAATGGTCTCTTCGGTATTTCCGGAATAACTGCAGGCAAAAAATAAGGTATCTTCATTAATAAAACTGGGAAGATTATAGTTGCGGAATACAAAGATAGGTAGATTTAATTTGTACAAGCAGTAAGTGCGGATGATGTCTCCTCCAATAGCTGAACCTCCCATACCTGAGAAAACTATATTATTGAATTGATGGTATGAGGAAGGAAGTTCTATTCCTTTGCCCAACATGAAAGCATCCCTGCATTGCTGGGGGAAGTTTTGTAGCATAGTGAGCATATCTGCAGAGTCAAATTTCTTAATTAAATCAAGCATAGTTTATCTTTAGATGATTATTTCTGGGATAATTTCTTTCAATTTTAGCTTTAAAAATCTCAGGATGTCTTCACTGGTGGACAAGGAAAGGCACTCTTGGGCAATCTCTTTGGCTTGGGTAAGAGTTATTGCGCGGATAACCTGTTTGACTTCCGGAACACTTACGGGACTGACACTGAATTCATCTAACCCCAGCCCTAAAAGAACGGGGATAAAGAGTATTTCACCAGCCATCTCCCCACACATTCCTACCCAGATTCCTTCTGCATGGGCAGAATTAATAATATTTCTGATTATTCTTATGATTGCAGGGTGAGCAGGTTCATAAAGATAAGCAATTTTTTCATTTACCCTATCCACTGCTAATGAATATTGAATAAGGTCGTTTGTGCCCACACTGAAGAAGTCTACTTCTTTTGCCAAAATATCGCTTGTAACTGCGGCAGAAGGAACCTCTATCATTACACCCACTTCCAAATTTTTATCAAAAGGAATATTTTTTTCATTTAATTCTTTTTTAACTTCTTCTAAAATAGCATTAGCCTGATGTAGTTCTTCTATTCCCGAAATTAAAGGATACATCAGTCGAAGTTTTCCATCTACCGAAGCCCTTAAGATTGCTTTAAGTTGCGTTTTAAATATATCTGGTTTTGCTAAACAGAATCTTATTGCCCTCCACCCCATAAAAGGATTTATCTCGTAAGGTATTTCTAATTGAGAAATAAATTTATCTCCTCCCAAGTCTAGAGTCCTTATCGTAACCGGATTAGGAGCCATCTGAATTGCTACTCGGCGGTATGCCTCGTATTGTTCTTCTTCCGATGGCAAATCTTTTCGGTTCATATAGAAATACTCTGTTCTATAAAGTCCTATTCCAAAAGCACCATGCGCAAGCACAGAAGGAATTTCTTGGGGAGATTCAATATTTGCTGCTATTTTTACTCTGTAACCATCTAAAGTTTCTGCGGGGAGGTCCTTCAGGCCTTCTAATCTACGTGTAAATTCTTTAAATCTTAATAATTCTTCTTCGTATTTACTTAAGGTTTCTTCTTGGGGATTGATAATTACTATTCCTTCATTACCGTTAACAATAAGATAATCACCGTTTTTAACCCAACGGCTAACTTTTTCTAAACCTACCACCGCAGGAATCTCTAAAGATTTTGCCATGATTGCGGTATGAGAAGTGCGTCCTCCTATGTCGGTAACAAAACCGAGCACATTCTCTTTATGCATCAAAGCGGTATCTGAAGGAGAAAGATTATATGCGACGACTACTACTTTATCTTTTAATTTACTCAAATCCTGTCGTTGTTGTCCGATAAGGTTGCGCAGTATCCTCTTGCCAACGTCATCTATATCACTGATTCTTTCCCTGAGATATTCGTCATCCATTTTGGAGAAAACCTTTATATATTTTTTTATTACATCTACTAAGATGTATTCTACAGTGAATTTTTCTTTTCTTAACCGTGAGATGACCTCTTCTAAAAACATTTTATCTTCCAGGACAAGCAAATGAGCGTTAAATATCTCAGCATGGTCTGAACTCATTTCTTCCGCAATTTTTTTCTGTATCTCTAAAATCTCTTTTCTTGTCTGAATCAATGCTTCCTCAAATCTGGCTATTTCGCTGGGTAGTTCTTTATCTGAAATCTCTCTTCGAGGAATAGTAGGTTCTTCAGTATCAATAAGAAAAGCACGTCCAATAGCTATTCCGGGGGAAGCAGGAATGCCTTTTAAAATCCTCTCTTCTTTGTCTTTTAATATTTCCTCTTCCATATTCATTTGATTAGTTGCGTTTCTTCCTCTAAAATGATTTTCTCTAAGGCGGTAACTGCTTTTTCCGCATCTTCTCCTTCTGCCTCAATCCAAATTTCTGTTCCCGGTCCTATTTCTAACATAAGAATCCCCATAATTGATTTACCATTGGCGGTGAGTTTATCTTTACGCACCACAATATTTGCTTCGAATTTATTAGCCAATTGCACAAAAAGAGCAGCAGGTCGGGCGTGTAACCCTTGCTTATTTCTGACTAATATTTTTTTCTTTATTTTTTTCATACTATTTAAGTTCAAAATCACCTGAGATTCTAAATTCTTTCTCTGGGATGGAGTTTAGTTCCCAAACAAGAACAATCCCCAATTCTTGGTAGGTTTTCTCAAAACCACTTTCTGTTTCATAGATTGTTTCTACCGGAAAGTGCCAGAGCTTGCCCTGTTTGTTAAAATTCATTTCTATCTCTATACCAAACCAAGTATCTTTAATTAATAAATTATTTATATTGTCTCTTTCTCCTAAAGATGAGAGAAGGTTATCCCATAGGGAAAAATTGAATTCCACTGCAAATTTTCCATTCCAAAATGTTTTTGATTTATTTAAGATTGAATAAGCATAGGATATCCTCTTCATATTTGATTCCAGTATTAAAGTTTTTTGTATTTCAAAAGGTAGCCCATCACAAAAAAATTCCCTTTTTAAATTTACTCTGATTAAACTACTCTTTTGGTCTACAGAATCCAATATATATCTATTAAGAAGAGATTCCTTTTCTTCGTAATTATTCTTTAAAAAATTTTCTTTGGTAACATCAGCGTTAAGAAAGTGTTCCAGGAGACATCCTTTACGATAACGGTCATAGACCAGGAACTCTTCCCATTCTCGCGGTATGTGTTTTTCTATGTCATGAATACTGGCTGTGTTCTCGCGATGGGTAGAACATTCGGTGTTTGCAAGAATTTTTTCTCTTATTTTATCGTGATATTTCTCCTTTCTTCGGGCGATAGTATTTACAATGTTAATTTCTTTATCTTTATGGTCAATCTCGTAGATGCCAGCTTTTTCTTCTAAGTCTATATAGATTTTGAGTAGTTTGTTTGACAGCATAAGCTCATTTGCCCCATCGCAATCGAAATCATCTGTCTTGTAATCTAACCAATCATTTTTATTGTAGCAGGATTTCTCCACGATATTTTCTGCTCGGATAAGATTAGAGTAGGCACTGCATCTTAAATGGTTTAGATACAATCCCCCAAATACACCGTGCCAATAACTGTCATTGTTCTGGGACATGTAGAGATAACGTCTGGCCTCTTCAAATTCTAAACTTTGCATTTTGCATTTTGCATTTTGTACTTTCCTGCTTACTTCCAGCATCCTTTTGTGCATATGGTTTGCTTCAGGATATTTTGCCAAAAAATTCCTAAAATATCCGTTTGACCAATCGAGCATCTCGTCATAACTTGCACAGGGTAAATAGATTCTTCCCGTAGGAGGAAATTTTGCTAAATATTCACTAAAAGTTACTGTTTCCAACCATTCGCCGTTATTTTCAATAATTTGAAAGAACCTTTCTAACCAGTGCTCTTCATATACCCATTTGTAGGTTCCTGGCCAGAGACCAAATTTTTCTCCATCATCAGCAAAGGTTATAGCCTTTCTTCCTATGTTAAAAGATTGTTTTAAATAACCTATCGTCTCATCAGGAAGCTTAAAAGGTAATGCGTAGCGTAAAAACTTCGAACCGGGGAATATTTTGGTAATCTTGTTATCGTATTCGGTAAGGTAATACCCCCAGAGCTCTTCGCGCATTTTTCCTGTTTTTTCAAAATGTGTATCATCCACGATTGTATAAGCTATATCTGCTTCTTTGAAAGTCTTGGGCAAATCAGGTTCCCAAACTCTCTCCGTAAGCCAGGCACCCTGTGGCTTAACTGACCAGAGATGGAATATTTTTTCATTTAAAAGCTTTATCTGCCCAATTCTATCCTCTTCGTTCAAAAGAACGAGGATTGGTTCATAATATCCCGCAGAGAGGATCTCTATCTGTTTTTTCTCGGTTAATCTCTTGATACGTTGAATAAACTCTGGTTTTTTATGCTCTAACCAATCCAAGAGACTTCCGGAGTAATGCAGAGCTATTTTAATCTGAGGATGTTTTTCTAAAACATCCAGAAAAGGAAGATAGGCCTTATTAAATGCGGTTTCAAAAACGTGGTCAAAATTCCCCACAGGTTGATGCGAATGAATTGCTATCAAAAGTTTCATCTTTTCCATATTTACTGAATTCATTTTCTAAGGGAGTTTAGCAAGTCCATAATACAACGTGCAAGTTTTTCGGGACTATGCCGAACAAAGTTGGTTGTAGAAATTACATCCTCTTCTATAACTTTATATCCCCATTCTCTGATTTTTGCAGAATCGTTTGTTACAGGATAAGCATTTTCTTCTTTGTATTTCTCCCGTAGTGAATAGGGAATGGGGGCAGTGTTTACGATGCAATAATCAATAATACGGGGATGAGTGTGTTCAATAATTGTCTTAACATGGTCAGAGGCGGTAAAATTATCAGTTTCTCCGGGCTGAGTCATTACATTGCAGATATATATTTTTATTGCACTTGTTCTTAAAATTGCTTCTGTCATACCCCGGACAAGTAGATTAGGTAAAACTGATGTATATAAACTTCCCGGTCCCAATATTATTGCCTCTGTTTCATAAATTGCCTCTAGTGCTTCATCAGTAGGGTTGCATTCCAGAGGATTAAGGTAAAGTTTTTTGATGGGCATTCCGCGGTTGGGAATCTTGGATTCCCCTATTGTTTTTGTTCCATCTGTATGTTCGGCAATCAGTTTTACCTTATTTAGGGTAGAGGGAACTACCTGCCCTCTTATAGCCAATACTTTACTTGACTCTTTGATGGCTTTTTCAAAATCTCCAGTAACCTTAGAGAGTGCGGTTATAAAAAGATTGCCAAAATTGTGCCCCTTTAATTCGGAATCATTATCAAAACGAAATTGAAACAACTCACGCATTAAAGGTTCGGCATCCGCAAGGGCTACTAAGCAGTTTCTAATATCTCCTGGCGGCAACATGTCAAACTGTTCCCGTATTCTTCCCGAGCTACCACCGTCATCTGCTACTGTAACAATCGCTGTAATGTTGGAAGTGTATTCTTTTATTCCATGCAGAAGCACAGACAGTCCTGTTCCTCCTCCAATTGCTGCGATACGCGGGCCTTTTTGTAAGTGTCTTTTCTGATATACAATATCTACCAATTCTTTATCTTTTTCAGGCAATATTATATTGATAAATGATTTAACCATATATTTTATACCTAACGTTAATAAAATTATTCCCAATAAAAGCAGTAAAGAACCGCTAAGGATAAACAACGGGTCTCTCTGGGAGACAACCTTTGCCGAACCAATACTCACGCAGAATATACCCAAGGCACAGAGAAATATCCAGCGCTTAATCCGCATGCCGGGGTATAACCATTTGAAGAAACGGAATATATTTTCCATAACTGTCCTTTTTTTGAACATTAATTATAGCATTATAAGATAAAAAAAGAAATCAAAAAATTTAAGGAAGAATGTCTACTCTAACTTACGATTATAGGGGGTCGACGTGGACTACTGCAGAAATTCCCAAGTTCTCTTTCAACCTTTGCTCTACTGCTTCTGCTATTTGGTGGGCAGAGTCTACACGGAGTCGGGATTTTACTTTGATATGTAAGGATATTCTTAATTCTTCTCCATATTCATGAATCTCTATGTCATGGATGTTCTTTACCCCTTTAATTTTATATGCCTCACTTTGAATTTTATATAAAATTTCTTTATTGGGAGCATGACCTATTAATTTATTTGAAGATTTATGAACAAATTTTATTCCCAGCCAAATTATTACTAAAGAGATTATTAACCCTAAAAAAGCGTCAACAATGAAGTAACCAAATTTTGAGGCGATGATCGATAAAATTATCAATAAAGAAGCGATGGCATCAGTGCGATGATGCCAGGCATCAGCAAGTAAGGAATCACCTTTTATCTTCTCCCCTAATTCTGTAGCAAATACTGCCAATTCTTCTTTTAGATACGCAGAAATAACAAGAAAAATAATGGTTCCAAGGCCTGCTTTTACTGCTTGGGGATTTAATATACGCAGGAAAGAGTCTTTTAAGAAATTAAATCCTGCAAATAACAGTAAAACTCCGATGATTAAGGTAGAAATAAATTCTATTCTCCCATGACCAAAAGGGTGTTCACTATCTGCAGGGCGTTGCGAAGCTTTGAATCCTACCCATACAATAACCGAGGTGATCACATCGGAAAAGGTATGGAAAGAATCGGCGATAAGGGCGATACTGTTAGAAAGGATACCAAGTAAGAATTTGGCCAGCGAAAGAATTAGATTAACGATGATACTCGTTACTGATTCCAGATAGCCATATTTTGCCCTTACTCCCGGATTATGAAAATCTCCGTAATCTTTTACAAATAATTTCAAGAGTAGGCGTGTTAGTATCCTCATACTTTAAAAATAAGGGAAATAATTAATCCTCCAATTACTATAAATATAGGATTAACTTTAAAAAATTGCAAGAGGACAATCGCTATGATTGCAATTAAGAAAGTTTTGAGGTTGGTAATTGATGTTTTAAAAAGATTTATGATGGCAATGGTAATAAGCGCTATGGCAATGGGCCTAATGACATTAAGAAAATTTTGCATAAAAGGAAAGTTTTTAAGCTGTAAATACTTGCTGGCAATAATAAATAAAAATCCAAAAGGGATGATAATAAGTCCGACGGTGGAAAGAATGGCTCCTTTCAACCCGGCAACCCTTGTTCCTACAAAGGTAGCTAAATTTATGATAATTGGGCCGGGGGTTAATTCGGCAATAGCCACTAAGTCTGTAAATTCCTCCATCGTCAACCATTGGTAGGTGTCTACTATATATTTCTGCGCAAGCACAAGCATTGAATAGCCACTTCCAATAGTAAATAGTCCAATTTTAAGAAAAGTAAAAAATAGTTTTATAAGAATCATTTTAAGTTATTTCCTCTACCGGAAGAACAAATGCCTTTACCCCTTCGTATCCAAATCTCTTTCTCAATTCTTTAATGCAACAAACCATTTCATTCTTTTCTTTTTCTTCACAGGCGACGTATAAAAGATTATTTCTTCCTGGCCAGATATCGTTTCCTAAGTGCGTTCCTGAAGATGTTCCCTTTCCATATACCCCGGCAATTTTTGTGTAATTTTTTAAGCCACATTTTACCATAATTTCCATCACCATTTCCTCTATTGCTTCATTATAGACAATCATTACCATTTTCATAAGCGCCTTTCTCTCCTTTGCTTAACCCTCGTTTCTAGGGCTGTATAGAGTGTAGGTACAAAAATAAGGGTGATAAAAGTGGAAACAGTTAATCCGCTAATCATGGTTATACCCAGAGGTTGCCATACTTCTGAACCTTCTCCTTTTAGAAAAGCCATAGGAAAAAGACCAGCCAGCGTAGTAAAAGTAGTCATAAACACTGGCCTTAATCTTTCTTTTCCTGCTTGCGCTACTGCTTCATACATAACCAGTCCCCTGGCGCGCAATATATTTATATAACTGATTAAAACTATAGCATTATTTACTACTATTCCCATAAGCATTATTATACCCATGAAGGAAATAACATTAAGGGTTGTTTTGGTAAGAAAAAGCCCTAAGAACACCCCCGAGAAAGTAAAAGGAACACTAAACATTACTACAAAGGGATCGAGGAGAGACTCAAATTGTCCCGCCATAATCATATAGACAAGAATAATGCCTAAGATTAGCAGAATTGTTAAATCTTTAAAGGCCTTCATCTGCTCCTCAGCTTCTCCTCCAAAGTTAATTCTTATATCTGAAGGTATAACCAACTGTTTCAAGTTTTGTTCGATATCTTCCCTAACCTTTCCTACTGGTCTTCCAAAGACGTTACATTCAACTTTTACTACCCTCTCTCGGTTGGTTCTTTCAATATCTACAGGTCCTGTGGTTTCGTAAACCTTTGCAAAATTAGCCAGCTTTACGAGGTTTCCGGTTAGAGGAGCAACAACAGATAGATTCTCAATGTCTTCTATCTTTGTGCGTGAAGCTTCTTCCAATCTCACATAGATATCGTAAGTCTCACCCTTTTCGCGATACTTTGTTGCAGTAGAACCTTCAATGTAAGCCTTTAACGAAGAAGCAATCGTCTGCATATTTAAACCTAAAATAGAGGCTTTTTCTCTATCTACGGCAATCCTCAATTCAGGTTGGCTTATTTCACGCGAAATACTGATATCCACTGCTCCGGGAATTTTCTCAATTATATTTTTCAATTTCTCCGCTAAGGTATTTGTCGTTTCAAAAGAGTGTCCTACAATTTCTACCTGAATTGCCTTTCCCCCCATTCCGGTAATCATTCTTCCCATGGGATTACCAGTAGAAATATCTATTCTTAACACGCCGGGGATTTTACCAATTTCTTTTCTCAAAACCTGTCCAATTTCAAAAACCGAGCGTGTTCTTTCTGTTTTGGGAACGAGTTTTGCTCCGGCAACGATTATATTTTCTCCTGATTCCCCCGACGCTCTAAAAGCTCTCCCCATACTCGTGGTTGTTCCTGGTCTTACAAACATAACTCTTTTTTCGGGGACATTTTTTTCTAAGATTTCTTCTATCCTTAAAGCAATTTTTCTTGTTTCCTCAAAACGTGTGCCTAGTGGAAGACGAATGGTAGCCCGCACATCTCCTGTGTCCTGTTCAGGGATGAATTCATTACCTAAAAAGCGCAGAAGAAAAAGGCTTGAAATGAATAAGAAAGAGAAACAAAAAATAATTAATTTTTTATGTCTGAGACTTGATAAAAGTATTTGAGAATATAAATTTTCTAAAGATTTGAGGCCTTTCTCTGAGAATTCGTAGAGTTTACTTAACCCTTTCTTTTGTGTTCCGGTTGTTTGTTTTTCTTTTAATAATTTTGAACATAACATGGGGCTAAAGGTAGAAGCAGTAAACAGCGAGGCAAATAAAGTTATAGTAACCACCATTGCCAATTCCCCAAACATAATTCCGATTATTCCGCGTATAAAAAAGAAAGGTAAAAATACGGCGATGGTAGTAAAGGTGGAAGCAATGATTGCCAGAAACATTTCCTGGGTACCAAAAATTGCTGCCTCACGCAAACGTTCACCTCTTTCTATATGTCTCCAAATATTGTCCACAACCACAATGGCGTTATCCACTACCATCCCAGAAGCAATAGCTAAGGAAGATAGACTTATGATATTGATAGTTCTTCCCTGCAAAAAAAGATAGATGAAAGAAATTAGTAAGGAGAAGGGAATAGTCAAAGCAATAATCAAACTGGTTCTGAACTGTCTTAAAAAAAACCAGACTACCAAAATTACAAAAAATATGCCCCTCAAAAGAGAACTTTTTAGGGAATTTAGAGAATTTATGATATCCTGAGAACTGTCAAAAACCGTATTTATCTTTATATCCTTAGGCAATTTCTTTTCTAATTCGCTCAAGAGATTTTTCGCCCTCTTCGCCACTTCTACAGTGTTGGTCCCTGTTTGTTTCTGGACCATCATCATCATACCCCGATTCTTATTTATTCTTGCCTCAAGGGTTATTTCTTTAAAGCTGTCTTCCACTCTTGCCACATCTCTTAAGTATATTGTTCTATTTCCCCTTTTTCCTAAAATTACAGAGTTTAACTCCTCGGGAGAAGAAAATTCTCCGGGGAGTCTTACGAGATAACTGGTTAAACCTGATTTTAAATTTCCTACGGGTTGAGTTATGTTTTCCTTCCTTAATGCATCTAAAATATGCAAAATAGAAAACCCATATCCTTCTAAACGACCTCTATCTATCCAGACATTAATCTGTCTTTCCAAACCTCCAAATAATTGTACCGTTCCTATACCCGGAATTTGCCTAATGGGGTCAGCAATCTGTTTATCGATTAAATCAAAAAGTTCAGCATAATTTTGCTGAGCGGTAATTCCTACAAACAGAATAGGCATCATTGCAGTATTGAACTTAAAGATAAAAGGGTTTTCCATCTCGTCTGGTATATCCGGTAGGGAACGTTTCGCTAATTCAATACGGTCGCGAATGTCATTTGAAGCGTTATCAAGATTAGTTCCCCAGGCAAATTTAAGAGTAATTACAGAAACTCCTTCTGCAGAAATGGAAGTGATTTTTTCTATTCCTGGGGTTGTAGCCAGTTGATTTTCTAAAGGTTCAGTTACTTTTATTTCTACATCCTCAGGACTTGCCCCCGGATAAGCAGAAATTACACTAATTACTGGCGGTTCAATCTCCGGCATCTGGTCTACTCCCAAACGTGATAAGCTGTAGATTGCCAGAATAATTATTCCTGCAAAAATCATTAAGTTTGTAACCGGTCTTTTAACTCCAAATTCAGGTAATTTCATGTTTAAAGACTTTCTAGACTTTTGATATTATAATTTTTAACTCAATCACTATTTTCCTCGACTGTTACTTCTACTCCCTCATACAATCTTTGTTGTCCCATAACTACTACTAAATCGCCTTCTTTTAACCCTTCAATGACCTCATAATACTGACCTTGGCGGATTCCTAATTTAATTTTCTTTAAAAACGCTTTATTTTCCTCTACTGTGAAAACATATAAATCGGGTTCTTTACCGATAATTGCTTCTCTTAGAATAACCGGAACATTTTTATGCTCCGAAATGATTAGACTTACACGAGCAAAGAGACCAGATTTAAGAAGATGTTTGAGATTGGCTACAGTTATTTCAATAGGAAACGTTCGAGTATCACTATCTAATACCGGACTGATTTTAGTTATTTCTCCACTAAATTCTTGGGCGGGATAGGCATCTACATATATTTTTGCTCTTTGACCTAAAGAGATGCGGGGAAGATGCTTCTCGGGTATTTCTAATTTAATTTTTACCTTATCTAAATCTAGGACTTTAGCAACCGGAGTCTGAGGACCAACGTTTTCTCCTAAATCTACATAAACCCTTCCGATTACTCCATTCAAAGGACTTTCTACAGGTGCCTTTTCGAACTTAAATCCTACTTCATCGCGGTCAATATATAATATTGTTTCTCCTTTCGTTACAAAACTACCGTCCTCTTTTACCTTTTCGATAACTTTTCCTGTTACTTTGGGATAAACTAAAACTTCATCCTTGGCTTTGATATCCCCAACGTACTCTATAGTCTCTAATAGGTCTCTTGGTTTTATCCTAATTACCCTTACAGGAATTGTTTCTGGAAGAACCTCTTTCTTTACTTCTAATTTCTTCTGACAACCACTGAGCATTAAAAATCCACAAAAGGCTAGAACAACATTTCGGATTCTCATTTTATCTCCCCTATTGCCCTCTCCATTCTTGCTTTTGCAAGTAGATAGTCATAGATTGCTTCTTTAAGATTAAAATTAGAGATTTCAAATCCCAATTTTGCATCTTCTAAATCCAAACTGCTTGCAATCCCCATTTTATACTTATCGTTAATTATGCGTAGATTATCTTCGTAGAATTTTATTTCTGTATCTTTTGCCTTTAATTTTGTAAGAGCGTTATTTAACTCTAAATAAGCATCTTTTAATTCTGAGGCTATATCCATAATGGTCTTTTCTTTAAGCAGTTGAGTTTCTTTTAAATCAATTTCTGCCTGACTTATTTTTGCCTGAGTAGCAAAACCGTCAAATATTGGCCAGGTTAAGACAATCCCAATGGTCTGATGACTTTCCCAATCTTTTGAAATCGCTTGCGGAGCATTAGAACGATTAATATAATAGTCCCATGAGGCATATACGCTAGGAAGGATTTCTGCTCTGGCAGTTTCTTTTTGTAATTTATCTATTTTTTCTTGTGCTTCGTAGAACGATAATTCAGGTCTTTCTTTAAGTGCTTTAATATAAACTTCATCAAAAGCTATCTCTTTCGGCTCATAGATGAATTTGCCTTCAGGTTCGATATCTATGCTTTTTTCCAAATTAAGTAAATTTCTCAAGTTCATTTTTGCCCCTTCTATTTGATTAAGAGATGTAAGAAAAATGTGCTCTACACTTGCCATCGCCTGTTGTAATTTAATAAGCTCTGATTCAGATGCTTGGCCGTTATTATAGCGTTCGCTAACGACCTTAAAATGATTTTTGGTATTTGCAAGAATTAATTCATTTAGTTTAGCATATTCTCCCGCTAAGAGGAGAGTAAAAAATGCCTTTTTAACAGTATAAACTGTTTCTAAAATAGTTTTATTGAGTGAAGCCTGATTCATTTCTATTCTATATTTAGTCTCTTTAATATTACCTAAAGTTTTACCGCCGGTGTAAAGAGATTGTTTTAGAGATAGCTGGTTAGAGAAATTGGTAGTATTTTTATCGTAATAATCGAGTGTCTCCGATATTGAACTTCCTAAACTGATTTTGGGGAAAATTCCTGCCCTTGCTTCTCTTAATTTCTCTTTTGCCTTCTTCAAATCTTCCTCTTTAATAAGAATCTCCCGATTATCCCGCAAGGCAATAGTTATTGCTTCCTCAAGGGTAAGCTTTATAGGTTCTTTTGCCCAGGATAAAGAAATGCCTATCAGATAGATAAATAAAATAAATTTTCTCATACTGTGCCTTTGTGATTATTCTGAAGAACCTTATAAATTTTATTCAAGATGTATAAATATTGCTGGCGTTCTTTTTCTTCAAGTTTACCAAAAATATCCTTGATTAAGATTTGCCTTTGTTTAACTGTTCTTTCAACCAATTTCTTGCCTTTTTTAGTAAGCTTTATCAATATGATTCTTCTGCTTTCCGGTGCGCTTTCCCGTATTAAATATGCATCTCTGACTAACTTATCCACAATCCCTGTTGCCGCAGGTGCACTTACCGATAGAATTTCTGCTATTTTTGACATCATAGCAGGTCCCTCTCTATATAAAAACTCCATAACTATAAACTGTGGTAAGGTAATTTTTCCTTTAAATAATTCATTAGATTGCCTTTTGGTCATTAATCTCATTACCTTGGGCAAGATAATCACCATTTTCTTGCTAAATTGGTTAATTGACATAGGAATAATTGTTATACTTAAGTTAATTAAATATTAATGTAACTAAATATAGCAAAAATTGAGATATCTGTCAACGAAAAACATAATAACAGCATAAGTATTTGGTATAATTTATATTGATATTGAATATCTATCTCAAAACTGTTATATTTAAAACATGGATAAAAAATGTGGATTTGTAGCAATTATCGGAAGACCAAATGTAGGAAAGTCTACTCTTCTCAATAATATTTTAAAGGAGAAAGTAAGCATTACTTCTTCGAAACCACAAACCACTCGATTTCAGATCCGAGGCATTCTCAATGAAGAAAGAGGTCAAATTGTCTTTGTAGATACCCCGGGTTTGCATATTCCTAAAAGTGAATTGGGAAAATATTTAAATACTACTGCCTTAAGGGCAAAAACCGACTGCGACCTTATTTTATATGTTGTGGATTTAACTCGTCCACCAGGTGAAGAAGAAAAGAATATTATAAACAACTTGAAAAATATAAATAAACCGGTTATTATGGTGCTCAATAAGCAGGATAAAGGAACAGGTTTTGTTAATGAATACATAAAACTTTGGCAGGAAAATATAGGGAACGAAAAAAACATTCTTAGATATTACATTCCTTTATCCGCCTTGGAAGGTAAAAATGTTGCGGAACTTTTAGATATAATATTCTCTCTACTTCCCGAAAGTCCTCCATTCTATCCCATGGACATGCTTTCTGATTTTCCTCTTAAATTAAACATCTCAGAAATTATTCGCGAAAAGATTCTCAATATTTTAAAAGATGAACTTCCCTACTCTACTGCGGTTCTGGTAGAAGACATTGTGACACGTAAGGAGAATATCATTTATATCAAGGCAATTATTTTAGTGGAAAGAGATTCGCAAAAAGGAATTGTTATTGGAAGAAATGGACAGATGATTAAGAAAATTGGGGAGCTGTCAAGGAAAGAAATAGAACTTATTTTAGAGAAGAAAGTATTCTTAGACCTACATGTTAAAGTGGAGAGAAACTGGCAAGAAAATCCCCTTATCTTAAAGAAGCTCGGCTACTATACTATCTAAAAACCATAAACTCTAAAACCAAAATGAAACTGGAAAGGTTTTAAATCTTATTTAGAGTTTATTTACACATTGTGTTGGTAATTATGAATGAAGCAAAAACGATAGAGACCATCGACATGAGTTTTATGAGAATATTCAATGATGGTCCTGAAGTATCTTTAAAGGGATCCCCCACAGTGTCTCCTACTATACTGGCCTTATGAGCCAAGGAGCCTTTTCCTCCTAAATTACCTGCCTCGATATATTTCTTTGCGTTATCCCAGGTACAACCGGTATTTGCCATCATTACCGCTAAAACAAAACCAGAAACAAGTGCGCCCATTAATAGTCCTACTTCTGCTTCCAATCCCATAAAGATACCTACTAAAAGAGGAGATATTATGGCCAATAGAGATGGCAAAATCATTTCCCGCTGGGCACCGGCGGTGACAATGCTTACGCATCTACCATACTCTGCTTTTGCTCTTCCTTCTACCAAACCTTTTATCTCCCGAAATTGCCTCCTTACTTCTTCTACAACTTTACCTGCTGCTCTTCCTACCGCTCCCATCGTTAAAGAGCAGAAGAAGAAGGGAAGCATTCCTCCTACAAAAATACCTCCTACAAGACGCGGATTTAAGAAATTTAAGTCTAGGGATTTTCCTAAACATTCAATTCGCTCTTTATAAGCAACAATTAAAGCCAAAGCGGTTAAAGCGGCAGAACCAATAGCGAATCCTTTCCCCGTAGCCGCGGTAGTATTTCCCAACGCATCAAGGGCATCGGTGCGTTTTCTTACCTCTTCTCCCAAGCCAGCCATTTGTGCATTGCCTCCAGCGTTATCGGCAATTGGGCCATATGCATCGCTGGCTAAAGTTATTCCTAAAGTAGAAAGCATACCCACAGCAGAGATTCCTATTCCATAAAGCCCCAAATTAAAATTATGTGCTCCTCCAGCAAAATAGAAACTTGCTAAAATGGCTATTGCTACAATAACCACAGGAATTGTGGTAGAAAGCATTCCCACCGATAGACCACCAATAATTACGGTAGCCGGACCGGTTAATGCAGTGCGAGAAACAAACCGCGTTGGTGGATATTTATCGGACGTAAAGAATTCTGTGGAAAGTCCCAAGAAAATTCCTCCCAAAAGTCCGGAAAGAACTGCTCCGTATACGCCGATAAGCTCATTTCCAAGTAGAATCTTTATTACAAAATAGGAAAAAATGGCGATTAAAACTGCACTGGAAAAAATTCCTTTACGTAACGCTTTAAGCAATACTCCTTGCTCTGCTTTTTCTCCAGCTCTTACAAAAAATGTTCCCAGCATAGAGGCAATCACACCTACTCCTGCCATCACTAGGGGAATAGTTACGCCTTTTATTCCCAAATTTGCAGAAACAGCCAGAGCCATAGTGGCTACAATTGAACCTACATAGGACTCATAGAGGTCTGCTCCCATTCCTGCCACATCTCCCACATTGTCTCCTACATTATCCGCAATTACTGCTGGATTTCGAGGGTCATCTTCAGGTATTCCTGCTTCCATTTTTCCTACAAGGTCTGCTCCGACGTCTGCTGCTTTGGTGAAAATTCCTCCTCCAACACGTGCAAAAAGTGCCTGAGAACTTGCACCCATCCCAAAACAAAGCATGGTAGAAGTAATTGCGGCAATTTTATCCATTCCCCCTGGCAAGGGATGAGTGGAATAATACCAGTTTAGTAACCAATACCAAATACTTAAGTCTAAAAGCCCCAGTCCTACAACAACAAAGCCCATTATTGCTCCACCTGAGAAAGCCACTCTCAAAGCACTGTTTAAGCTTGTTCGTGCGGCGTTAGCGGTCCTGTCAATGGAACTGGTGGCCATACTCATTCCGATATATCCTGCCAAGCCAGAAAAAAAACCTCCGCTCAGAAAAGCAAAAGGGACAAAAATTACCAAGTATCCTTTTAAACTTAACCAGAGTAAGACAAAAAAAACTATCACAAAGAATAAGGAAACCACCGAATATTGTCTTCTCAAGTAAGCTCGGGCCCCTTCTTTAACCGCATCTGCAATTTCACGCATTTTCTCTGTTCCGCGGTCTTGTCTTAAAACCTTCCAAGCCAAAAATCCCGCAAAGATAAGGGCTAAAATTGACCCCAAAGGAGCAATTAACAAAAAATTAAAGTTTGACATAAAACCTCCTTCCTTTTAATAGTTATTTCTGTTTATTTTTCTAAATCCGTTGGTTTGTTGTGTTTGTTATTTACCTTTTACGGATTATGGATATATTGCTTAGCGGTATTATATGCAAAATCGCCATAAAGTTCAAACTATAAAAAGATTCCTTCTTTACCGGTTATTTTTTCAATTGCCTTAATCCAAGCGTCCTTCTCTTTACCAAGCTCTTCCTTAGAAAAACGCCAATCGCATTTTCTTATAAACTCCTTTAAATTCCTGTTTAATTCTGATATTTTTTCTCGTTCTAAAGATAATAGCTCTGCAATCTGTTTTGAATTTTTATTCTTCTTAATCAATAAAGTTAAGTGAGGGAAACAAACTCCAAATGACTTTTTATATTGAGAAATAAATTCAGGCTCATTAAAATTTCTCCAGAATATCTGTGTATAATGCTCGAGAGTATCATTTTCTTCTTTACAAAATAAGCATAATTCCTTTCTCTCTACTAATTTCCGACTATCTATTTTTATTTTTCCTAAGATTAATTCTAAAAGGTCTTGGTAAATAATCGCCTGCCCTGAACTACTCCCTATTTTCTGTAGTTGCCAGGCATGACGATTACAGAAACCCAATGATCTTCTTAGTTTCTGTCTCAATAGAGAATCGTTTACCCTTTCATATAAAAAATCACGCATAGATTTATCTATGTTTTTTCTTAGCAAGAAGCAGATGGGACAATTCTCTTTTAGGGCTTCCAGAAGATTGAAAAAAGCTATATGTTTTGTTTCCATTTTATCTTATAAAATAAAACCTCTACTTTCACGTAGAGGTTATCAATCCCTGCAGGGATAACAAAAGCGAACCTCATCGCTTTTATTTAAGATATCATTTATAGCTTAAAAAGTCAAAGAAAAAACTAATTTAACTTTCTAACAAAATCCACAACTTCCCTGATAGTTTCTTCAGGAGTAGAGGCTCCGGCAGTAACCCCAATAGAATTTATTCCTTGAAACCATTCGGGTTTTATATCCTTTTTGTTATTTATCCAAAAGGTATTTTTATTTATCTTTTTGGCAATCTCATACAACCTTTTAGTATTGGCACTTGTACTAGAACCAATAATAAGCACCAAATCATTTTCCCGAGGTAAAGTCTTTATCTCTTCTTGTTTTATACGGGTAGGTTTGCAGACGGTATTAAAGAACTTTAAATCTTTAATATATTTTTCCATTATTCCTCTTATCTTTTCAATCTGTTCTATATCCTGAGTAGATTGCACTACTACCGATGCTCTGTTTATCTTTCTAATCTTTCTTATGCCTATTTTCTCTTTCGGATCAATTACTATAGGAGCGGTTTTTAATTGTCCAATGATACCTAAAACCTCATCATGGTTTTTATCTCCCACAACGATAATTTTTCTTTCCCTTTTCTCCTCTTCCTTAGCAATCTTATGAATCTCTTTTACCATCGGGCAAGTTGCGTCTACAATCTTATATCCCTCCTCCCTTGCTCTTTTAAGAATATTTTTTCCTACACCATGAGCACGGATAAGCAAAATTTTTTCTTTTCCGTTCTTTAACCTTTCTAATTTTCTTATACCTAATTTATAAAGCTTTTGGGAAACCTGCTCATTATGTACAATTTCTCCGAAAATAAAAACCTTTTTATTGTTTGAAGCCACCTTTTTAGCAATTTCAATTGCTCTCTTTACCCCAAAACAAAATCCTGCTGATTTAGCTAAATTCACCTTCATATTCTATATGCCGAAAGCATTATCCAAAATCATCATTAAGATAAATCCTAAAATCGTTCCTAAGGTGGCTAAGTCGGTATTTCCATTGCGTTGTGCTTCTGGAATAACTTCCTCTACCACCACAAAAATCATTGCTCCCGCAGCAAAACCCAGGGCATAAGGAAGTAGATAACGCATATGGATTGTGGCTAAACAACCGATTACTGCAAAAATAGGCTCAACAATTCCCGAAAGTTGCCCGTACCAGAAACTTCTGAAACGTGAAAGTTTTTCTCTGCGTAAGGCAATAGATACCGCAAATCCCTCAGGTATGTTTTGAATACCAATACCCAAAGCTAAAACCAAGGCTTTTATAAGATTTTCTTTAGGAAAATTTAAAACAGTCGCTCCTATGGCTACGCCTACTGCCAAGCCTTCAGGAATATTATGTAAAGTAATGGCAAGTACTAAAAGAAGACTCCTTTGCCATGAGGTTTTAAATCCTTCTGCTTGAGCAAAACCAATATGCAAATGAGGTAAGATTTTATCAATAATTCTTAAAAACATTGTCCCTATTAAAAAACCTAAACTGGGAGCTAACCAGGGAACCATTTCCATTTCTTTTGACAATTCAATCGCGGGCAGAAGTAGAGACCAGAAACTTGCAGAAATCATTATTCCACCAGCAAAACCCAGTAAAGCATCAAATGTTTTCTGGCCGAACTCTTTTCTCAGAAAAACCAAAAAAGCACCAAAAGCAGTAAGCATCCAAGTAAAAAAACCCGCAATGAGTGCTTGGATTAAAGGGGTTAAATTTTGAAAAAAAATATACATATTAAATAGTTACAAATCTTCCACAAGCTCTACCCAATTTTTATCGGGGTCATAACAGAAACAAACTTTAGTATTGTTGTAAGGCGTTTTGGTGGGAGAGGAGATAAATTTCACTCCCAGTCTCTTTAGCCGTTTATATTCATCATCCAAATTCTTAACTGTAAAAGAAATGTGATTATATCCAGATTTTATGTTTATTTTTGGTTTTTTCCAATAATGAAGTTCAAAAATGGGAGGACTGTTTTGGGTTTGATTTCTACTGCGCATCTTTACATAAATTAATCTTATCCCCTTAACACCAAGAATTCTTTCTGGATACTTCCCTTCTAACTCTATAATCCTTTCTATTCTAAGCCCTAAAATATCGCGATAGAATTTTAGAGATTTCTCTAAATCTTTTACCAAGATACAAGTGTGTCTAAAGCCTTTTATCATATCTTTATAATTATAATATATTTTAAACAAATTCAAGAGAAATATTATGATGTAAAGCTAAAAAACATTGCCATTAATTCGTTTTTTTAGCAGGTTTGAGGATTTATATTCTAGGTTAAACTTTTTCAAAATTTATAACAGGTCTTGATTTGAAAGAAATCTCCTTGGATGGTATTTTTTGCATATACATCGTGGAGATAAGTAAAAGTTAGACTAAAGGGCTTAAGACGAAAATAAATATCTCCTCCCACCGAAAATGTTTCCCTTCGGCTATCAGCAACTTTAATTCCATCAAGTTTACGGTTTGAGCTTTTCATCCAACTTAGCGATGGTCCAGCTTTACATGTTTTGGACAATTGCCAACCTAAAAGACTTTCCAATCTTAGTTCATCTCCTGGTGAGACTTTAGTATCAGGGTTTTCCAACCTTAATCGATACTGAATTGCCCCATCAAAACTTAACTTATCAATGGCTTTATAAATAAAAAGTGTGGTTCTAATATCATATTGATTGCTTCCGTAATTGACACTCTTGCGGGAATCGTATTCTCCTGTGGGTAATTTTATAGTGAACATAGGTAGAACATCAAATTCGTTAAAGGGAAGAAAATATCCTCCTCCTGTAATAATATCGCCTAAGCCATAAGAAGAAACATCATAAAAACCGCTGTGCACATAACCTAGCGGTACTAGCGCGGTAAGAACCCAACTCTTCTTATAATAAGAAAGGCGAAATATCTCTTCTATTTTATGATATTCGTAATTTTTTATAGCGGTTTTACCCTCGTCATTGGTGGTTTTATCTCCGCAATATACAGAGGAATAAGTAAGGAAATATAATCCTTCTACAGCACGATAACCATCGTAAAAATTGACTGCTGAACTTTGGTCTATAGTAAAAAAGAGAAACGCCGTAATTGTAGATATAATAACAGCAAGACGAATCATTTTTCTTTTTCCTTTCCTGAGGAATCTGCAAGGGTTACCGGTTTATTTCTTTTATTAAAACTCCTAATTTTTACCTGCAAATTACCCATCGGACAAATCAGACACCAGGTTCTCTGATGAATAGGAATTCCCAAAAATATAGATAAAATGGTGGTAATTAGGCACACCCTTACAAAAATAAAACCTACTGCATTTAGGTTCTTTGCTGAAATTATAAATTGCAGTATAAATAATCCCACGAAAATAAAAAATATAATCCATCTTACCTTCAAAAGATAAAAGAATTTAGGAATTTTCCTTTTTTAAACTGACTCTACTTAATACCAAATCCAAAAATGCACCTCTTGGACACAAAAATCTACACCAGAATCTTCCCTTAAAATAAGAAAGCGTAAAGAAGAAAGCCATCATTGCTAAAACCAGATATCCTAATATAGGAATGAGTAATCCTCCAATCAAGATGAGAGGAAGAATCCAGATCATTATTGATTGACTAACTATCTTTTTCATCAGAGGTAAACTAAAAGTCCACCTACGAGGTGGAATGAAGTTGGGAAAGATATTTTTCTCTTATTGCTGACTCTAAAATTTTAATTAAGTAGATATTCAAAATTGGTATAGGTTATATAAGTCTGTTTCTTTAGGATCATTTCGGAAAATGAAATTTAAGATTTCATAGATTATCCAGCAAGTATTTATCAAGAATGGATTTTTATTTTTGTCGCGCTTTGAGTTTTTTTATCAATTCTTGCATCTTCTGAAACGCCTCTTGTTCTTTTTTATCTTTTGGCGCATAAGCAGGATTAGTAACCTTCCAAGTAATCCTACCGCAAATAGGCTCTGCTTCATAAGCGCCCATATCCCAAAGTTCGTATCCTCTAAGCTTTGTGGGTGTCTCCTGATAACAAGCCCAAACCACCTCTTTAATTACTTCTGGCGAGCCCTCATTAACCAAATCTATTAATTTGGTTTGGGTTATAAATCTATCTATCCATTCTTTAGGTATGTTAAAAAGAAAAGGGGCGGGCGCTTTCGTCCCGATGATTCTTCTATTTTCATCAACTCCATTTTTATAAAGGGCACTTATGGTTTCGCCGACCAAATGGCCCGGAGACTCCGGACCACAAACGATAATATACCTGATATTTGGATTGGCTATGACATTACAGATTACCTTTTCTAATCCTACATTTTCTGTCTGCAGGGTACCGGATAAAGCCGCTCCAGTCTCAACAGCCGTTCTTACCAACAGTTCTATCGATTCGGGCGTCTGTTCTCTTCTCCACTTTAAAATCACAATAACCGCAACGGGAGAATTATCGTTACCTCTTAAATAACATCCCTCCTCTGGGGGATAAGAAGGCGGGGGGGTAATTTTCAACATTTCAAATTTTTTCTTCTATAAACTCAATGCTTGCCGGCGCAGGCAAAAATAACCCGGCAGTAACTTCAATCGCCTTAAATATCGCCGCGGGCACAATACAGCTATTTCTACAAAGATGTTTTGTGGCTAATTTATAAACCGTTGATTCATTCATTGGACAAGACACCTCTTCGCCGAGGTTGATTACTTTTAACTCCTCGAATAAAGCCCTAACATGCTCACAGGCAGTATCAAAGTTTAATTCTATTTTTATGGGAGTTTTTTTTGGCATTAATCATCACTTCATTTCCGCGTATACCTGCCTTTACCCATAAAGAAGCCATAGAATTCCCTCTCTAAATTTCATAAGATGCTAATGTTTTTTATTTGGTATATGTTTATTTTACCATACAGTACAGATTTTAAAAATAAAAATAAATATGGTGGGAAGAGTATATCTGGGGTGTGTCTGAAATTAATTATAGCTGCTTTCTGTCATCACTCTAACTAGCCAGTTATTTACCTTTAGTTTAATGACATCTATGCTGGCTGCAGGCGCTTTCCACGGTAATTTCCTCTAACAAGCCTTGCTTGAATTGGTTAATGACCTCTTCCACTGTGCCCTGACTAATACGATACGCCTTTATCCCTGAAGCATTCAATCCTTGAACCGCGCGCGCTCCCATTCCCAAACAAACAACCGCGCCAATCTTTTTTGCGCTAAGCGTCTTTGTTGGCTGACAAGCGCCATGAATATGGCGCATATCCGTATTATTTATTATTTCGATGCTATCTTTCTCAGCATCATAAATAGTAAAATAAGGAGCGCTTCCGAAATGTGCATAGACAACTGCTTTTAGACCTTCATCTGTTTCTGTAGGAATACATATTCTCATCTTTAATACCTCCTGCATCTTCCTCTGCCATAACCCGGACCACCTCCTCGGGCATAACCCCTATCGTCTGGGTGGCGATGGATATTCGTACTTTTACATTGAGGACATTCTTGGGGCCTTCCTGTTCCATAAGGAATCTCCCAAGTATGATTACAACCATAACAAATGAATTTTCTCATTCCTGCCATCTTATATACACCTCCTTCTATTTTTAGCGCCTTTGCATTTAAAAGGGCGTCTGCTATCTTTTTGTGGGCACTATCTATAATATTGCCAAAGGTCTGGCGTGAAATACCCATCTTTACTGCCGCATCTTCCTGATACAACCCTTCTAAATCTGCAAGCCGTATAGCTTCTAATTCATCAAGGGTTAGGTTAATTTCCTCAAGATTATCTAAAGAAATGCCTCTTGGCTTAAAATAATTTACTTGGGGCCTACATCTTATAAATCTACATTTAAATGGCCTTGGCATATTCTAGTTCCTCATTATTAGCATATGCTAATAATATACATTGCCTTTTTTATTTTGTCAAGATAATTTTTATCTAAAAAGAATAACATCATATAATTTTTTGGATACTGGGGATCTTGATAGAGATATCTCTTGTGGATAGACTATTATGGGAGTATCTGTGGATAAGATATGTTAGAAAACAACTTCTATATACTTTTGTTTTGAATAAAAATCCCAGATAATTCTTATCTGGGATTTTGAGACACTGAAATAATTAGATAGAACTTCTATCACTGCCCTGTTGGCTTTATGATCTTTAGGTGGTTCTTTTACCCATACCTGAAATTTATTCTCAGAAATCTTTTCTATTTTTTCTTGCTTTGCATTAGGTTTTACTTTTACAGAGATTTTCATCAAGAGTCCTCTTAAAGCGCCAGGCCATAAGCGGTATTGCAGAGGTCAAGAAGGTTGAATAATATTTTAGATGTTTCTTGATTGTTGCC